>JAJZKJ010000139.1 GCA_021804195.1 Acidobacteriota bacterium | reverse complement strand
CGATTACTTGTTTGCCTGGAATCTTGCCAGTCAGGTGGTGCAGTTGCTGGCAATGAATCTCTCGGGGGTTCTATTTCCGGCGCTAAGCACGCTCCAGAACGATCCGCGGCGTCAACTCGGGGCCTTTCTACGGGCCGCGCGGGCCATGGCCCTGCTGTCCGTGCCGATTTGTATCCTGGAGATTATCTTCGCCCGCCCCGGTGTGGAGCTGATTTATGGCGCCAAGTGGCTGCCAGCCGTTCCCATGGTCCAATATTTCGCCGCGGCCAGTGTCTTCACACTGCTGGCCGGACTGGCACAGAATCTGCTTTCGGCGCAGGGGCGTTTTCTGCTCCAATTGCGATGGGCTGCTATAGCGGCCGTTTTGTACATTCCGGTGGGATTCGTGGTGGGAATGAAATACGGGGCGGTGGCGCTGGTGGCGACGACGCTCGTTTACGGCTTCATCAACACGCCGATCGGAATGTTTTTGGCGGTGCGCCGGGGCGGCGGCCGCGCTCGCGACGTCGCTGGCGTGTTGGTGCCGCCCTGTCTGCTGGGATTGGCGGCGGTGATCCCGACCGTGCTGCTGTTATGGCTGTTGCCGATGAAATTTCGCACGGATCTGGTGGAATTGCTGGTTGCCGTGTTGCTCACACCACCCCTCTACGCACTGTTAGTCCGGCGCTTCCGCCGCGCCGATTTTGACGAGTTGGCCGGCCACATGCGGCACCTTCTAAGGCGGATATTCGGGCGGGAACCGGCGGCGTAGCCGCCAATACCGAATTGGGGAAAATATTCAGCGACAAAGGCAGGTTCAAGTCGGAACCGGCGGAAGCGGTTGGGCGCAAAGATGCCACAGATCGGGATGATCGGAATCCCGCAGAAGACTTATGCGTACATGCAGGCGTGCGCCGCGCAGTTCCACTTGCGTTTTTTGATCACCGGTTTGGATCAGCAGCGCTGCGCCGGAATCAACCCGTTTCACCGTGCCGCGATCTCTGGAAACAGGTCCTTCGAATGTCAGGTAAACACGGCGATGATCGGGTAAAGCGCAGACGACGGCGGTGAATTCTTTTTTTTCCCCGGCGAACCATTGCAGGGGATCTGTGTCGATCCGCCATGTGGCCAGCCGGGCGCGGCCGGGCAGGTCCAGCAGAAAATCCCAATGCGTTTCTTCGGACCGGCTGTGCCGAAGGATGGCGAAGCGGCGCCCGGCCGGCCCAGGCGCCGGCGGAAGCGCCGGAGGAATCCACAGGGGAGTCTTGCCAAACCATGATGGAATGATACCATCAACGTTGTCTTGGTGGCTTTGGAGTGCATTTATGAGTTTGAAACATAGGCGTCGCGGGCGCGTAGCCAGGCCGGTCTTGCTTCTGGCCGCCATTGGCATGCTGTTTTTGGCGGGCTGCGAATCGCCGGCCCTGCGGTTGCGTAACGAAGGGTTGCGCCTTTACCACCAGGGCCACTATCAGGCGGCCGTGCGGAAATTCGACGATGCGTTGAATTACAATCAGTCCGAGCCGCACGGCAACTATTACGCCGGCGCCGCCGATTACATGCTCGGCCGTTATGAGCAGGCGATTTACCATTACAAACTGGCGTTGCAGACGAATCCGAACTATGGCCAGGCCAAGAGCGCGCTGGCGCAAGCCTACATCAAGGAAGGTAAACCCAATGAAGCAATGAACACGCTCGAGCGCATTGCCGCCTTGACCGGACGGGTGGGCGACCGGCTGCGCGTGGCGCGGTTTTACGCGCGACTCGGCGATCTGGATGATGCGCGTGTGAATTATATGAAGGCCGCCGCGATGGCGCCCAATGATCCGGCCGCGCTGATCGCGGTCGGAAAGTTTTTCGACCGCATCGGGCACCGGAAGCGGGCGGTGGGGTATTACGAGCAGGCTTATCGTCTGGCGCCGACCACGCCGGGTCTGGTAAAACTTTTGAGCGCGGACGGGGCGACAATTTCCGATGCGCTGACCGCGCCGCCGGCCGCGCCGGCAACCGCACCATGAATGGCCGGAAGCGACGCGGCATTCCAATCGAAATCGGGATGGCTATCGGGATTATCCGGACCGTTCAAGATGATTGAATCCGCAAGCTGTCGATTTATCGAAATGCTCGATCCGCGGCGCGATGTGATTTACGCGCAGGCCAGCGCCGCCGGCGTCCCGTCCCAGGTTGAAACTATTCTGCAACATGCGGTTCGGCGGGCTTACCGCACCTACGTACAAGAGGCCACGCCGGAAAATGATCTGGCCGATCTGGTGGGGCGATACATCCGGGAACAGACAGGCCAGCCGGTATTGCCGGCGCCCGAACCGATGGCGATGCCGGCCGATATCTGGGCTCGCCTGGTCGCGGCTGTACAGATTGAGGCGGCCCGTCTGGGCGGCGTGGTGGAACAATCCATGCTTGCTTATGATCCATTGCTGGCGCCGCGAAAAAAAAATATCGCGGATGAGGAATCGATCGAAGGGTTGAACCTTTCTCCCTGGACGCGGTTTGTCGTGGCGGCGGCGATTGTGCTCATCATCGGCATCGTGGCCACTATTATGCTCACCACCCGGCGAATGCCGGCGGCGACCACCCGCCCCGCGGCAGCCGGCGGGCCCAGCGCCCCGGGCGCCAGGCATTCCCGATAGCCATCGGGATCAATTGAAGCGACGTAACATGCATCCGCTACGGTTCTACGTACCCGAGCTTTCTCCCGGTCAGTGCGATTTACCGGAAGATCAGGCGCATCACGCCTTGCATGTCCTGCGAGTAAAGCGGGGGCGGAGCATAATCGTTTTTGATGGGCGTGGCGCCTCGGCTCCGGGAACGTTCTTGTCTATCCAGGGGAAGGCTCTCTGCCAGATCAGCGGGCCGATCCGTCACGATCGGCCGCCGCTGGTGGATATCACGATCGCTTGCGCGGTTCCGAAGGTGGATCGCGCCGCGACGTTGATCGAGCAGGCCAGTCAGTTGGGCGTGTCGCGGCTGATCTGGTTGAACTGCCAGCATAGTATTGTACGACCGCAGGCGGCGGGGGAAAAAATGAAGCGCTGGCGGTCGTTGGCGATTGAATCGGCCAAGCAATGCGGGCGGAATTACGTGCTGCGGATCGATCCCCTCACGGAGTTTTCCGCGGCTCTGGAAGAGTTTCAAACGGCAAAAAAGACTATCCTTTGGGCGAATCCTCGCGCTCCTCGGTCGCTTTCGGACTGGGTCATCAAGCAACTATATCCTTTACTGGCCGAACGCGCCGGCGGGCCATTTGCACTCATGGCGTTGATTGGCCCGGAGGGAGGATTCAGCCGCCGGGAACAGGATCTGCTGGGTGCTATACCGGAAGCGATGCCGGTACGTTTGGCCGATAATATTTTGCGGGTGGAAACGGCGGCGCTGGCGTGCGCGGCGATCATTGCCGGGGTGATTGCGGAAGAAACCGGTCATGGACACGATAAAACGGCAGTATTGTGATAATATAATTATCAGCCAAAGGCCACATTGCGGGAGACAAATCGGCGGGGGGATTCGTTGAATTTAGTCAGTGTAACGGAGTTGCCGGAGGGGTTGTAAACTACGTTATTCATGAAAGCCCGCATCAAAAGAATGCCGCGCCCGCCGGGGCAATCCAGTCGGCCATCATCGGTGGGATCGGGTAGATTGGCCGGGTTGAAACCCGGACCCTCATCCCCCACGACCACATCCACCCGCCGGGAGGTTACGCGGTACTTGATATGAACGCTCTTATGGCGGTCCATCTTATTGCCATGTTTGACGGCATTGGCGATGGCCTCGTCCAGGGCCAGTTTAAGGGCGAATAGATCGCGATCTGTATAAGAAAATTTTTCGCATTGACGGAGAATGGCCTCTTCCACCTCCGGAATACGGCTTAAGGTGCTCGGAATTTCCAAGCCGCACCAATGCCCACTGGTGGGTGGGAGGCCTGCTTGGCCATTCTGCTTGCACTTACCTTGGATTTGCATATGTTTCATAGATCGCCCGTATTTCGAACTAAAATATAAAAGAACACGCCAACTCCCTTGGCGCGACGGACGTCCATGCCCATTTATAGGACCCAAACGGCACCCCGATCCATGGCGCCGTAATAACCACGGATGGCCCGACCGTTAAACAAACGGCGGGCGCCCCTGGTTTTGCAAGCTCTCTCTGGCCGCCTTAATTGTCGGATAAATGTGGAATAGTTTATTAAGTTTTGTTATCAGAAAAACTTCGTAGATTTGGGGAGCAATGTCGCAAAGCCGCAACTGGCCTTCGCGACCCTGAATTTTATTATTCGCCATGATCAGGGTTCCCAGGGCGGCCGAAGAAAGATGATCCACTCCGGCAAAAGAAATGATAAGCCTCGGACGACGCTCGCCTTCGATCAGCGCGCCGAGCGCATCGCCGATCTCCGCGATGTTGCCTTCATCGAGAATTTTCCGGCTGGTGAACTCCACCTGCAGGATTTCGCCATCGCGGGTGACTTTCAGGTGTGCGGCATCCTGTTGCATGAATAAATCTCCGAATTCAACCACGGCCAACTCTGGCGAAACCGTGGAGTTGCATCGTACGAGCCATGCAATTTAATCATATACGTTGACTTTGAACTGTCAATGTTCCCGGGATTTTTCTGAAGCTTTTTCGCAATCCGGATATGCCGGAGGGAGCCGGGGACCGTTACGCCCCACCAGCGGATGTTCTACTCGTGTACTGGCCGGCGCCAAGCCGGGAATTTGCGCCGGTGAACGTCACCGCTGTGTTCGCCGGCACATGGAATGTGCCTCGTTCCGTCCCGCGCGATGCCGGGCCGCTGCGGCGGCCCGCGTCTTGAAGCGGCGCCCCTGGCGCGCCGGGATCACGCAGCGGCCTTCTCGGTGTGCCGGAATCGCAGCGTCCATTTACCGGGTCCCAGCAACGCCATGGCAATAATTACCACCAGCAGGCTCAATGGGTATTCGCAACCGTTATTCATGGCGCTAAAGCCGTGCCGGCCGGTTACGATGGTGGCCACCAGCATGTTGACGGCCAGGGGGATGGCCATGATCCGCAAGCCGGTCCCTGCAAGGAATATCAGCCCGCCGAAAAACTCGGCGCAGCCGCTGAGTATCGCGCTGATCAGCGGGTGGGGAATGCCCATCCGGCTAAAAGTCTGGGCTGTGCCGTGAATGCCGCCGCCGCCGAAAGCTCCGAAAAGCTTCTGCGAACCATGGTAGAGAAAAATGGTCGCAATAATCAGGCGTATCAACAGCAGCGCGATATTCCGCGGGCGCGTCGAGTTTTCGGCGAGCGTAGGCATGATGCTTTTTCCTTATGAAAATGTTGCGGCGGTTCCCGTTGTTATTCTCTGCCGGAGGCGCCAATGCTCTTGCAACTTTCCCAACAGGCGCTAAGACGAAATGGGACTCAGCCCGGCCTGTACCAGCGCGCCGCGGATGATCCGGCGGCTCTCGGATGACGCTTCGCACAGCGGCAGCCGAAGTGCACCGCTGTCGCGACCGAGCATCGCCATGGCGGTTTTGATCGGAATGGGATTGGTTTCGACAAACAGGGCCTTGCACAGGGCGAAAAGCCGCAGGTGCAGCCCCCGCGCCGTGGCAATATCGCCGGCCAGCGCCGCGTCCACCAGCCCGCGTACCTGATCGGGTACGATGTTCGACGCCACACTGATGACGCCTTTGGCGCCTACGGCGATCATAGGCAAGGTGAGAGAATCGTCGCCGGAAAGAATATGCAAGCCGGCGGCCACAGCCTCGCTGGTCAAGTCGAGATTCCCCGCCGCATCCTTGATTGCCACGATGTTCGGGCAATCTTTCGTCAGTCGGCACATCGTCGCGACCGTCATCGTTACATTGGTGCGCCCCGGAATATTGTATAAGACAATGGGAATGTCCACAGCCTGCGCCACCGTCTTGAAATGCCGGTACAGGCCTTCCTGCGTTGGTTTGTTGTAATAAGGATTGACCATCAGCGCGCCGTCCGCTCCCGCCTTGCGAGCGTGGCGCGTCAGAGCCAGCGCCTCGTCGGTGCTGTTGGAGCCGGTGCCGGCGATTACCTTCAGGCCGGTGCCGCGCGCCGCGCCAACCGCAACTTCCACCACTTCGTGGTGTTCCTCGTGTGAAACCGTCGGGCATTCGCCGGTGGTGCCGACCGGCACGATTCCCCGCACGCCGTGGCCGGCTTGAAAAGCGATCTGTTTTTCCAAGGCGCGCCGGTCGAATCCCGATGGGGATCGGTCCTGGAAGGGGGTGACCAGCGCGGTAAAGGTTCCCTGAAACATAAACCACAAATTATGACTTG
>JAJZKJ010000138.1 GCA_021804195.1 Acidobacteriota bacterium | reverse complement strand
CCGCGGCTTTTCATGCCGACGAGCCGATTTTCGACCAGGTCTATCTGCCCCACGCCATGACGGCCTCCGATGGCATTGAGCGTTTCGATAATCTTATGGGCGGCGAGCTTTCGGCCATTGACACCCACCGGTGTACCGGCTTGAAAATCTACCGTGACAAACTCAGCCTTATTGGGGGCTTTGCTTACCGGCACGCTCATGACCCAAAGATTGTCGAGCGGCTCGTTGGCGGGGTCTTCAAGGTCAGCGCCTTCATGCGAAATGTGCCACAGGTTGCGGTCGCGCGAGTAAATCTTTTTGACGCTTTGGGCGATCGGAATACCTTTTTCTTTGGCATATTCGATGGCGGCCTCGCGGCTGCGCAGCTCAAAGCGGTCGTCCTTCCAGGGGGCGATGATTTTAAGCTCAGGCCCAAGGGCCATATAGGTTAATTCAAAGCGAACCTGATCGTTGCCTTTGCCGGTAGCGCCGTGCGAAACCGCATCGGCCCCCTCGGCGTGGGCAACCGCCACCTGATATTTGGCGATCAGCGGACGGGCGATGGAGGTTCCGAGCATGTAATTATGCTCGTAAACCGCGCCGGCCCGCAGCATTGGAAAGCAATAATCGCGGGCGAACTCTTCGCGCAAGTCTTTGACAATGCACTTGTCAGCACCGCTTGCGAGCGCCTTGGCCTTGATGCCCGCAAGCTCATCGCCTTGGCCAAGTTCGGCGGCAAAGGCAATAACCTTGCAGCCGGGGTAGTTGTCTTTAAGCCAGGGCAAAATGACCGAAGTATCCAGACCGCCCGAGTAGGCGAGAACAATTTTTTTTACCGTTGTTGACATTTCATGCGCTCCAAAACACCGCAAGGGGGATATTGTGCGGCAAGGGAGCGCGGTTGGCAAATTACGCAAAAGGTGCCAGCCAGGGCCATTTGGCCGCAATCAAGGTTGGGCCAAAGGTTTCAGGCAACCGGTGGCTCGGCATCGTTTGGGGGCGGCGCAGCGGCCGGCGTGTGCTCCAGTGCGGTGAGCCAGGGTTGCGGGTCCACAGCTTGCACAGCGCCAGCTTGCAGCGCAGTTGCCGCTGCAGTCGGCGGCCCGGCCACCTGATGGCGCATTAAATATTCTACGCGTTGCTGAAGTACACGCTGCTGCTGTGCCAAAGCCATCTCACACAGGCGACCGGTTTGAGCGGATCGGGCCAATGCCTCCAGCACCGCCTCCATGCGGCGCTCAAAACGCTGGAGCATGGACTGCTCCTTGGCGGCACGATCCTGACTGCGGCATAACAGGTAGTAATCACTGCAATCCCCTCGCGGATTGGCAATACGCTTGACCTCAATGCCCTCGCGCACGTCTTGCCAGCCCTCCTCGGTAATCTGCCCGGCAAAGCGGGCCATCTGCGCTTTGGGCGTGCCCAAGATGTACCGCCCGCCCCGACGTCGGATAAACTCCAGGTTGGCCTCGCTGGTGCTTCCGCGATCCATCACCCAAATGCGCGATGCCTGTCCGTGCTGGGCTTCAACTTTGTTGACAATCTCCTCCACCGTGGTGACATCGGCGGTGTTGCCATCAAACACCTCGTACCCCAATGGATAGCCATCGCGCGTCACAATCAACGCGATAACCACCTGCAGACAATCCAACCGGCTGTCGCGGGAATAGCCCCGGCGGTCCGGGCGTGGGGCAGATAGACCTGGTCGAAAATCGGCTCGTCGGCATGAAAAGCCGCGGCGCCTACGAAACGCCCGGCGGCACGATTCTGTTGACCGCCATACGCGCGCTCGAATCGCTGTGCCTCGAGCGCGAAACGCTGCATTATAAACAGCAGCTTGCGCTTAAATACGCCGAGCTGGTGTATTACGGGCAGTGGTTTCATCCGCTGCGCGAAGCGCTCGATAGCTTTATGACCGCCGTATGCCAACCGGTATCGGGCCGGGTAAAACTGCGGTTGTATAAGGGCCGGGCCACGGTCGCGGCGGTCACCTCACCTAGAAGCCTGTACCGTCAAGACCTCGCCAGCTTTACGATGGGTGCGGAATACGATGGCAAAGACGCCATTGGTTTTATTAAGCTGCTGGGCCTTCCAATGAAGGTGCATGCGATGGTGAATAAGCAAAAGTAGCCGTTGTGCTCGTACTTCTAGGGCATAGACTTTCGCCTTAGAGAATATATTGCCTTTCCAAGGACTATAAGTAGATTTTTATGGTTCTTGCTACGCACTATATAGTGGTATAATTCCTTATTAAAGCTTCGAGGCGTTTACTTTAATAAGCGGGAGTCCTATTAAAGTTGGCTTTAATAAGAGAGGTTTTCAGATGTCGTCGGCCCAGGGCAGTGGTCTTACTTCGGTGTTCGGATGCTGGAACGCGACTTTGATGTAAATGCCCCCGGAAATCTGGTGGCGATTGGCGGCGGCATGCACGCTTTTGTCCCGGCCCCGCTGCCGCCGAAGTGTATTCGCAGTGACGCCACCAACCGTGCCGCCGAGGATGCCGTTAATGCCATAGGCGAACTGCGCGGCATGACGATGGGAAGCACAGCTTTCATTGGAACGGATAATCTTATCAGGCCGCTGCTGCGGCGCGAGGCCGTACTTTCAAGCAAGATCGAGGGAACTGTCTCAACCCTTCAGGATCTGTTTCGATATGAAGCCGCGCCCAGCCGCCATGACTTTCCAGATGATATTAAGGAAGTGGTCAACTACGGTACTGCTGTAAACCTCGGTCTTGACGCAATAAAAGATGCTCCTCAAATCACAGCACATCTCATTCGCAGCCTGCACCAAAAACTGATGGCCGCTGTGCGTGGCAGTGAGGCGGAGCCAGGTAATTTTAGGAACCGGCAGGTGTTTATCGGATCGCCTGGCGTAAACGACCTGCAGGCGGCTCGTTTTGTGCCGCCACCACCGCTGGAAGTTCCGCCTTTGATGGATCAGCTTTTACGGTACATCAACGCCTTAGACCAGTACTCACGGTTGGAAGCCATTGCGCTGGCGCACTATCAATTTGAAACCATTCACCCGTTTCTGGACGGCAATGGGCGCATCGGCCGGCTGCTGATTACGCTCATGCTTGGCACGACAGGGCTGTTGGCAAAACCCCTGTTGCACTTAAGCGCCTTCTTTGAAAGCGATCGCCAGGAGTACTACGACCGCCTGCTTGGCGTAAGCCAGCGCGGCGATTGGGACGGCTGGCTGCACTATTTTTTTCGCGGTGCTGCACTTGCGGCCGACGACGTAAAGGCTCGCATCGCCGCGGCCGCAAAAATGCGTACCGATATTCTTAGCGCCTTGCGGGCAAAGTCCGGCCGCCTTTCAATTGCGGCGCCCGACCTGCTCGATGAGATATTCAGAAATCCTTATGTCTCCGTTAGCAAGGCAGCCAGCGCCATTGATCGAACCATACCCGCGACACAGAAACTTCTCGATCTATTTGTGTCCGCGGGCATCGTGGCTACGGCGTCCGCGGGACAACGCAATCGGCTCTATGTTGCGAAAGACATTCTCAAAATATATGAGTGATGCAGCGCCCGCATGCCGATCCAGCGGGCGTGGTCCGCCCAACACTACGGAGACGTTAGTACATGACGCATCACGAAACCCGACAAGACGCCGTTAAAGACCCTCTATTTACCGCCGAGCCGCGCTGGCCCGCGATTGTTGCCGTGGTCGCGGCGGCGGCGATCTTCACCGCCTTGCCGCCTCATTTAGTTCTTGGCCCGCGTTGGTTGGTTTTGGTACTCGTGCTCGCGCTGACCGCGCCGTATGTGCTGCTTAACCGCCGCGGCTTGAGCCAGGCCGCCCGCGTGCTTGGCTATCTTAACTCTGCGGTTATCACTTTGTTCCTGCTCGCTTCGCTGTTTCTGCTGGTGCGGGCCATGCTGCGGCACCAAGGCTCGCCGGGCCAAATGCTGGCCTCGGCCGGT
Organism: Acidobacteriota bacterium; assembly: GCA_021804195.1. The sequence goes on along the minus strand of JAJZKJ010000138.1, from coordinate 2,382 downwards.
TGTCTCTGGGCGGCCAACATTTTGGTATTCGCGCTCTGGTACTGGCGGCTGGATGCCGGCGGACCGCATGCCCGCGAAGCCCGCGGGACCCACGAGATGGGCGCATTTTTGTTCCCGCAAATGATCATGCGCGGTCATCCGGCGGCCAACTGGCGGCCGCAGTTTATTGATTATCTGTTTTTGGCATTCAACACCAGCACGGCATTTTCACCCACTGATACGGCCATTCTTTCGCGCTGGGGCAAGGCGCTTATTATGCTTCAATCGCTGATGTCGCTTACCATAGTCGCTCTGCTGGCCGCACGGGCGGTGAATATTTTATAGGTCAACCGCGGCAAGGCCGCGACGCGCCGGGCCGATCGCAGAAGTCTCCGCTCAACCGAGAGTTCAAGGTATTGTATCAAGCTCATTTATGCCACAGCCGTTGCCGCGGCAATGGGCGTTTCGCTTGAAAGGTAATCAAATAGATTTGGCTCGTGTACCGGCGTCTGACAGCCGGGGCAATACCAGCTCCAGGTGCCGTCGCGGCCGCTGCGGTCGCTGACGATGGTGCTGTTGCAGGCCGCACAGCGCTGGCCCGCCCGGTCGTAAACGAGGCCCGGCGGCGGGGTTTCTTCATGCAGGCGGTGATGCCGCAGCGCCGAACCCAATACGGCGATAATCGCGGCGGCCAGCCGCCGGCGCGCTGCCTCATCTAACTGCCCCACGGCCGTGCCGGGGGCGATGCGCGCAGCGTATAAAATTTCGCACTTGCTGCGGTTGCCGATGCCGGCGATTCTCCGCTGATTCAGCAGCGATCGCGCTATGGGCGCATGCCACGCCCGTGCCAGGCATCGCGCCAGCGCGGCGGCATCCAGAGGAGTGCTGAGCGGGTCCGGCCCCAGGTCGCGCAGCTCGGCGATTTGCCACATGGTTTGTGTATTTGTTGTAAGCAGAAGCGGCTTGCCGACAAGCTGCACCCGAAAGCTGTTAAGCACTGTCAGCGAAAGCAGCTTTCGCCCGCCAAGCGCGGGCTGCCCGTCGCTTTTTTTGGCGATGGGCACAATATCCCAGCGCCACGGGCCGGTTGGCTCAAGCAGCCACGAGACGCCATGGTCAAAATGCCATATCAACCAGCGTCCATGTGATGTAATTTGTTTAACGCTCCGTCCCGCACAATGTTTGAGCACCACATTGGCCTGCCAGCGGTTGGCGGGGGTATCCACGCGATCAATAACTTTGCCCGCCAGCGCCCGATTCAGGCGTTCGGCTGATGCTCGAATTTGCGGCCCTTCCATGAGCGTTATCCTCCGGTTGCGCGAACCAGTGTTTTACCGATGTCGGCCGGCGAGTCGGTGGTGTGAATACCCGCGGCCCGCATGGCCTGTATTTTACTCTCTGCGGTGCCCTCACCGCCACTGATGATGGCCCCGGCATGCCCCATGCGTTTGCCCGGTGGGGCGGTGCGCCCGGCGATAAAGCCCACCACCGGCTTGGTTACATGCTTTTTAACAAACTCGGCGGCGGTTTCTTCGGCGGTTCCGCCGATTTCGCCGATCATCACAATCGCTTCGGTTTCAGGGTCATCCTGAAACGCCCGGAGCACATCCACAAAATCCATTCCCTTTACCGGATCACCCCCGATGCCGACGCATGTACTCTGGCTCCACCCAAGCTGGCTTGTCTGCCACACCGCTTCATAGGTAAGCGTGCCCGAACGGCTCACAATACCCACCGCCCGCTTGCCGCTGGTGCGCGGCGTATGAATGTAACCGGGCATGATGCCGATTTTACATTCGCCCGGCGTAATAACGCCCGGGCAGTTGGGGCCTACCAGCGTTACTTTGCCCGCAAAGTCGGCCAGGTACTTTTTGGCCCGAACCATGTCAAGCACCGGAATGCCCTCGGTAATGGCGACAATCAGCCGAATGCCCGCATCCGCGGCCTCGCAGATGGCGTCGGCGGCAAATGGCGGCGGTACAAAAATCATGGTGGCGTCGGCGCCGGTGGCTTTAACGGCCTGTTCCACAGTGTCAAAAATCGGCAGGCCGTTGGCGTCTTTTGTACCGCCTTTGCCGGGGCTTGTGCCGCCGACCATTTTAGTTCCATAATCCAGGCAACCTTTGGTATGAAACGCCCCGCCGCCGCTGCCGGTAATACCCTGGCAAATCACGCGGGTGCTTTTATCAACGAGAATAGACATGGCTTAAACCTTTACTCTTAAAAAACTTCAGGCCGATATTTCGCCGCAGCGAGGCTTATCGTCGCCTGCGATGGCGGCCTGGTCATTATGCCGCGCGGGTGGCGGCGACAATTTGTCTGGCGGCATCATTTAAATCGGCGGCGGTTTTTAGCGTCGGCAATTCGCCGCGGGCCCCGGCGAGAATCTCGCGGGCCTTTTCC
>JAJZKJ010000137.1 GCA_021804195.1 Acidobacteriota bacterium | reverse complement strand
GGTCAGTTCGGCGCATAATTTCTGGCATAAGCGGCTCAGCGCACCGCCAAGCTGGGCAGCGGTGAGCAAAGGTTCGGCATGCTGCTCACGCACCGTTTGATCGCTCGGTGCCGGCAAAAAATGCACGATGTCCGGGGCGAGGCCCCGGACGCGATCATAGCGGGCGAGGGTTTCCGCACCGCAACCTGCTAATAATTCACCCCGCGAGAGCGGCGCCAAATCACCAATTCGGCGCAACCCCAACCGGCGCAACCGGCGCTGGGTGGCTTCATCAACCCCTAACGCAGCAATCGGCAGTGCCGCCAAATCACGCGCATCTGGTTCACCATAGCGGGCAAACGCCCAGGCCGCTGAAGCATTATCCGCAATGGCAATCCGCGCGCCGGGTAAGCGTGCCTGCAAGCGCGCTGTTAGCCTGGCTTCGCCGCCCCATAAATGCCCGCAGCCGGTAATATCAAGCCATAACCCATCGGGCGGATCAGCGGCGGTGAGTGGGGTAAAAGCCTGCGCCCATAAGGCCAGCCGCTCCAAGGCATCGCGGTCACCGTGCGGATCATGCGGTCTTGTCAGCAAATCCGGGCAGATCGCCTTGGCATCCGCGCATGATAAATCCACCCGCACCCCGCGCGCCCGGGCGGCGGCATTCACGGTATGAACGCGCCGCACGCCGCGTTCCGTGGCGATCACGGCAATCGGCGGATCCGCGCTGTCACCCGGCTTGGCGGCGCAAAACCGGGATTGGCGCATGATCGACCATTCCGGCAACCAGAGTGAAAGCAGGCGACGATCCATGGCAATCGGCTTCAAGCAGGAACGCGGTGGGCGGGGTATTGCGGGCATAAACCAGTTCAGCATGCCAGCGCGGCGTGTCTGGCTGGCGCGATAGGGCAGGGGTGATCCGCCAGCGGCTGGCGCAGGCAGTGGAATCGCTCAGAGCTGCACCGGCCAAAATCAACCCGACACCGCCCCCCTGCCGGGCCGCCAGCGCCAAACGCCGTGCGGCAAGCCGGTTCAGCCGCTCCTGGCCGATCGCATGCAGTCCGCCGCGCAAGGCGGTCTCCATCGAAGCGAGGCGTGCGGGCGCGTCTTTGGCATGCGCGAGAATGATCCGCGCCGGATCAAGCCCAAGGCGCATCAGCCCTGGCGGATATAAATCGCTCCGCTCCGCCACCCAAACAACCTGGCCCTTCGGCGCAATCACCCCGAGCAGCAAAGCGGCAAACCCAACCAGCCCCGCCGCATCGAACCCATGACTCAGCCCACAGCCCACCCCGCAGCCCAGCTCATGCACCGCCGCCAACCCCAAAATCGGCGGCGGAAAAGCAGCGCGCTGGGCGGGCGCAAGCGGGTGTTGGGAGGACATGTTCTTATTTTGTTCTAGTTTGTTCCCGCCGTCAAGCGCCGATCGCCACCCCGCAAGCTTGGATTTCCAGCCGATTGCTGTAGAATGGGCTGAACCAAATTGATCCGGGATTTGGCGTCGAGGTTATTTTGTTAGAGCCGATGCTCGCCGATATGCCCGATTCCCAGCCGAATTGGCTGGACCCTGCGCCGATGGATGAAGCCCATACGCTTGACCTGCTGCTCGCCCGCGCAGACCTGCAGCGCTTTGTGCCGCGCGATAGCCATATTCCCGAACGCAGCGCGCAGCGCGCCGGAATTTCGGTTTCGCCCTCTTCATTTCCGCAAACCGCACAGCCACGCCCGGCCGTGTTGTTTGCACGCCCGATCCCGATCCAGGTGATTGCCGAATGGCCGGATGATCCGCCACGGATGATCCTGTGGCGGCATCGGCGTTATCGAGTGTTTTACGCGAATGGCCCTGAGCGCATCGCACGGGATTGGTGGCGGTTTGCGCCTGATCCTGCGGAGCATGAAACTGAGCGAATTCGGGATTATTATTATATCGAAACACAAGAAGGGCTGCGTTTATGGGTTTTCCGGGCTGGGATTTATGCTTCTGAACGACCTTCTGGTTGGTTTATTCACGGTGTTTTTGCATGAGCTACGCCGAACTCGCCGCAATCAGCGCGTTCAGCTTTCTGGAAGGTGCCTCGCTGCCTGAAGAGTTGGTGGCGCAGGCGGCAAGCTTGGGCTATTCGGCCTTGGGGATTGCCGATTATAACAGCCTCGCCGGGGTGGTGCGCGCGCATGTGGCGGCGAAGGCGGCGGGGTTGCGCTTGTTGGTTGGGGCGCGCTTGGGTTTTGCCGATGCGCCGGAGGTGATTTGCTATCCGACCGACCGTGCCGCTTGGGGCCGTCTTTGCCGCCTGCTCAGCCTCGGTAAAACGCGCGCTGTCAAAGGGGCGTGCGATTTGCGCATCGCTGATCTAGCCGATCAGGCGGCGGGGCAAATTCTGATCATCATGCCGCCTGCCAAGGTGGATGATGCTTTCAGCGATTTTCTGGATCGGGCGCGGCACTGGCGCTGTGACCAGCTTTATCTTGCCGCGGCACGGCGGTTTGCGCCTGATGATGCGCCTCGGCTCGCGGCGCTTGAGCGGCTTGGCGGTCAATATCGGCTGAAACTGATTGCGGTGAATGATGTGCTCTATCACGCGCCGGAGCGGCGCATGCTCCAGGATGTGCTGCGCTGTATTCGTATGGGGTGCACGCTTGAGCAGGCCGGCACCACGCTTGAGCCGCATGGCGAGCGTTATTTGAAATCCCCCGCCGAAATGGCGCGCTTATTGGCTGCCCATCCTGATGCGCTGCGCCATCAGGACGAGATTGTGCGGCGCGTGACATTTTCGCTCGATGAGCTGCGCTATGAATATCCGCATGAGCCGGTGCCTGCGGGCACCACGCCGGATGAGCATCTTGCTGCACTTACTTGGCAGGGTGCTATGCGGCGCTATCCAACAGCGATTCCTGAGGCGGTGCGCGCAACGATTGAGCGTGAGCTGGCATTGATCGCGGCGCTTGAATATGCGCGGTATTTTCTAACTGTGCATGATATTGTGTGCCATGCGCGCAGCCTTGGGATTCTCTGCCAGGGCCGTGGTTCGGCGGCAAATTCGGCGGTGTGTTATGCGCTCGGGATTACGGCGGTTGATCCGGCGGAAATTGATTTGTTATTTGCCCGCTTTATTTCTGCCGAACGGCGCGAACCGCCGGATATTGATGTTGATTTCGAGCATGAGCGGCGCGAGGAGATTATTCAGTATTTGTACCAGCGCTATGGGCGCACCCGGGCGGCGCTGGCGGCCACGGTGATTCATTTTCGCCCACGCAGCGCTATTCGCGCCGTTGGCAGCGTGCTGGGGCTGGCCCAAGACGCGACGGCGGTGCTGGCCGCGCAAAGCTGGAATCCTGGCGATACGCTGTGGTCCGATGCGCAATTGCGCGAAGCCGGGTTAAACCCGAGCGCGCCGGTGATCAGACGGGTTGTTGATTTGGCGCGCCTTTTGATTGGCTTGCCCCGGCATTTATCGCAGCATGTGGGTGGGTTTGTGCTGACCAGCGGACGGCTCGATGAAACCGTGCCGATTGGTCCGGCGGCCATGGCCGGGCGCAGCTTCATTGAATGGGACAAGGACGATATCAACGCGCTGGGGATGATGAAGGTTGATATTCTTGCCCTTGGAATGCTCACCGCCATTCGCAAATGTTTTGCGCTGATCGGCATTGATGATTTGGCTTCAGTTCCGCGCGAAGACAAGCATGTGTATGCGATGCTGACCCGTGGTGATTCGATCGGGGTATTTCAGGTGGAAAGCCGCGCGCAAATGAATATGCTGCCGCGCTTAGCGCCGCGCTGTTTTTATGATTTGGTGATCGAAGTCGCGATTGTGCGTCCAGGGCCGATCCAGGGTGATATGGTGCATCCTTATTTGCGCCGCCGCCAGGGCCATGAACCAATCGCGTTTCCCGCACCCGATCCGGCGCATGGGCCGCCTGATGAATTGCGACGCGTGTTAGGGCGCACGCTGGGTGTGCCGTTATTTCAAGAGCAGGCCATGCGCATTGCCATTGAGGCGGCGCAGTTCACCCCTGATGAGGCGAATGCGCTGCGCCGGGCGATGGCGACGTTTCGCAATATCGGCACGATCCAGCATTTTCGCACCAAACTGGTTGGCGGCATGGTGCAGCGCGGCTATCCGGCTGATTTTGCCGAGGCCTGTTTCCGCCAGATCGAAGGGTTTGGCACTTATGGTTTCCCGGAGAGCCATGCAGCAAGTTTTGCACATTTGGTTTATGTGTCGGCTTGGTTGAAATGCCATCATCCGGCGGCTTTTACCGCCGCTTTGCTCAATGCGCAGCCGATGGGGTTTTATGCGCCGGCGCAACTGATCAGCGATGCGCGCAGCCATGGGGTTCGCATCTGCCCGATTGATGTCACGCGCAGTGACTGGGATTGCACAATCGTGAATGGGGCGTTGCAATTAGGGCTGCGCCTGATTGCAGGTTTTCGCGAGGCCTGGGCCGTGCGGATCATGCAGGCGCGCCGCGCGCATGATCTGACCAGCCTCGCCGCCCTCGCCTTGCCGCGCAGTGCGCTGCTATTGCTCGCGGAGGCGGATGCGTTGCGCGGGATTGGCCTTGATCGGCGCCGCGCCCTTTGGCAAATCGGCCAACTCGACATGGCGCCATGTTTGCCACTATTTGGCCCGTTAGAGCCTTCGGCGGCAAGCCCGGCTCTGCCGGTGATGCAGACTGGCGAACAGGTATTGAGCGATTATCAGACCACCGGATTTTCGCTCCGCACCCATCCGCTGGCTTTGCTGCGGGGCGCTCCGGCGTTGGCGGGAACCAGGCCTTGTGCGTCCCTCGCCACCGCGCGGGATGGCGCACGCATCAGCTTGGCCGGGCTGGTGACCGTGCGGCAGCGCCCCGGCAGTGCCAAGGGCACCATGTTCATCACCATCGAGGATGAAACCGGCATTGCCAATCTGATCCTGTGGCCAGCCAATGTTGCGGCGTTTCGGGCGGTTATCATTGCCGCGACGCTGCTGCGCGCGACCGGGCAGGTGCAGCGCAGCGCCGAGGGGGTGGTTCATGTGATTATTGAGGATTTGCAGGATTGTTCAGCATTGATCAGCACTCTTGATGTGCCGATGGCGCGGGCGGATGAAGGCCCGACGCCGCATCGCTCTTCACCCCGCCATCCCTCGCCCCGTCATCCCCGGAATGAGCGACCTTTGCCGCGCAGCCGGGATTTTCGTTAGAGCGTGATTACGGATTGAACCGAACCCAATATTGATCTAATCGGCTGCGGCTTCTGCGCGATAGGGCGATTGTTCGCCGAGCATGGCCATTTCATCGGCGATGGCCGGGCGTTCTTGCTCCAAGAACGCAGCGACCGCGCGGGCCAAGCCGCGATGGGCGATCCAGTGCGCTGAATAGGTTTGGCTGGGCAGGTAGCCGCGCTGGATTTTATGCTGGCCCTGCGCACCGGCTTCGACCCGCGACAGGCCATGGGCGATGGCGAACTCGATGGCTTGGTAATAGCATAATTCAAAATGCAAAAATGGCACATCCTCAGTAGCACCCCAATTGCGGCCATAGAGCGCATCGCCGCCGAGCAAATTGAGCGCCCCGGCAATCGGCTTGCCAGCACGATAGGCCAGCATCATCACCACCTGCTCGCCCAAATACGCGCCGAGCAGCGGGAAGAATTTGTCGGTCAAATAGGCACCGCCCCATTTACGATCAACGGTGGAGAGATAAAATTGATAGAAGGCTTGCCAATCGCGCTGGGTGAGTTCAGGGCCGCGCAAGGTGCGAATTTCCAGACCCGCCGCGGCTTCGCGCCGTTCGCGCCGGACGGATTTGCGCTTGCGCGACGCGAGGGCGGCCAGAAAATCGTCGAAATCGGCATAGCCGCGATTATGCCAGTGATATTGCACGCCGACGCGCTGCATCCAGCCCGCTTCGCCTAATGCCCGCCACTCGGCCTCGGTGCAGAAGGTGATATGCGCGGAGGAACAATGCATCCGCGTGGCGGCCTGCCGCAGCGCATCGGCCAAGGCGCTGAGCGGCACGCCTGGTGCGCGCAGCAACCGCGGGCCGGGAACAGGGCTGAACGGGGCGGCGATTTGCAGCTTTGGATAATAGCGCCCACCCGCCCGCTCTAACGCTTGCGCCCAACCATGATCGAACACATACTCGCCATAGGAATGCGCCTTGGCATAGCAGGGTGCAGCCGCGAGCAACGCCCCTGCCCCATCGCGCAGGGCGGCATGATAAGGATACCAACCGCTATCGCCGCCCACCGAGCCGCTCTCTTCCAGGGCGGCAAGAAACCCATGGCTGATGAACGGGTTTTTCGCTCCCGCCGCCAACCGGCCCCAATCGGCAGCGTCGATC
>JAJZKJ010000136.1 GCA_021804195.1 Acidobacteriota bacterium | reverse complement strand
AAACAGTCCAGAGAGCCGCAGCGAAAGCGAGTCCGAAACGGGCGTGAGTTGGCGGGAATAGACGCGAAGCGGGATGATCTACCCTTGGCCAGGATGAAGGACGGGTAACACCGTCTGGAGGTCCGAACCAGTGTTGGTTGAAAACAGCTTGGATGAGCTGAGGGTAGGGGTGAAAGGCTAATCAAATTCCGTAATTGCTCGTTCTCTCCGAAATAGCTTTAGGGCTAGCCTCGCGTGAATCGCGACGGGGGTAAAGTACTCGATGGACTAGGGGCGTTCCCACGTTACCGAATCCAACGAAACTCTGAATACCGTTGACGCATGCGCGGGAGTCAGACAGCGGGGGCTAAGCTTCGTTGTCGAGAGGGAAACAGCCCAGATCGCCTGCTAAGGTCCCCAAGCACCAGCTCAGTGGGAAAGGAAGTCGGAACTCCCCGACAGCCAGGAGGTTGGCTTAGAAGCAGCCATCCTTTAAAGAAAGCGTAATAGCTCACTGGTCAAGAGGTCCGGCGCCGACAATTTAACGGGGCTTAAGCTGGTCACCGAAGCAGCGAACTCCATCGCAAGATGGATTGGTAGGAGAGCGTTCCCAACCTTGAAAGCGGACCGTAAGGACCGCAGGGGCGGTTGGGAAGTGACCCTGCCGGCATAAGTAGCGATCAACAATGTGAGAACCATTGTCGCCGAAAGTCTAAGGTTTCCTGAGCAAGGTTAATCCGCTCAGGGTTAGTCGGTCCCTAAGGCGAGGCCGAAAGGCGTAGCTGATGGATGTCAGGTGAACATTCCTGAACTCCCAGGGGCTCGTTTGTACGAAGGGGAGACGCGGAAGGATAGCGGAGACGGGTGATGGATGTCCCGTTAAAGCGCCGTAAGCCGGTCCCACCAGGTAAATCCGGTGGGGCATCCAACGGTGAGGGCGCGGACCAGGCCGAACGGCCATCAAGTCCGTGAGTTCACGCCGCCAGGAAAATCCTCTAAGGAGAGCTTCCGGGAACCGTACCCCAAACCGACACAGGTAGACGAGGAGAATATCCACAGGCGCTCGAGAGAACACTCGTTCAGGAACTCGGCAAATTAGCTCCGTAACTTCGGGAGAAGGAGCGCCCCGCTAGGGTTTATAGCCCGAGGGGGCCGCAGTGAAACGCATCAGGCGACTGTTTAACAAAAACACAGGTCTCTGCTAAGTCGAAAACGACGTATAGGGGCTGACGCCTGCCCGGTGCTGGAAGGTTAAAGGGAGGGGTCAACCCGCGCAAGCGGGCGAAGCTCCGAACTGAAGCCCCAGTGAACGGCGGCCGTAACTATAACGGTCCTAAGGTAGCGAAATTCCTTGTCGGGTAAGTTCCGACCTGCACGAATGGCGTAACGATCTGATGACTGTCTTAACGAGTGGCTCGGCGAACTTGTAGTGCCGGTGAAGATGCCGGTTGCCCGCATCTAGACGGAAAGACCCCGTGCACCTTTACTGTACCTTTGCAGTGCACTATGGAACGGTCTGCGCAGGATAGGTAGGAGGCTTTGAACCCTGGGTTTCGGCTTGGGGGGAGCCACCGGTGAGATACTACCCTGATCGTTCCGTGGTTCTAACCTCCTCCCGTCATCCGGGAGAGGGACCCTGCAAGGCGGGCAGTTTGACTGGGGCGGTCGCCTCCTAAACTGTAACGGAGGCGCGCGATGCTTGGCTCAGGCTGTTTGGAAATCAGCCGTCGAGTGTAAAGGCATAAGCCAGGTTGACTGCGAGACTTACAAGTCGAGCAGGTGCGAAAGCAGGCCTTAGTGATCCGGCGGTCCCGCATGGAAGGGCCGTCGCTCAACGGATAAAAGGTACGCCGGGGATAACAGGCTGATCGGAGCCAAGAGTTCATATCGACGCTCCGGTTTGGCACCTCGATGTCGGCTCATCGCATCCTGGAGCTGTAGAAGGTTCCAAGGGTTGGGCTGTTCGCCCATTAAAGCGGTACGTGAGCTGGGTTCAGAACGTCGCGAGACAGTTCGGTCCCTATCTGATGTGGGCGTAGGAGATTTGCGGGGGCCTGTCCTTAGTACGAGAGGACCGGGATGGACGAACCGCTTGTGTTCCAGCTGTCACGCCAGTGGCATGGCTGGGTAGCGAAGTTCGGTTGGGATAAACGCTGAAGGCATATAAGCGTGAAACCCTCCCCAAGATGAGATCTCCCAAGGCCGCGCAAGCGGTCTATGAAGGCCACGGGAAGACGACCCGTTTGATAGGCTGGGGGTGGAAGTTCAGCAATGAATGTAGCTTACCAGTACTAATCGGCCGTTCGGCTTTACGCCACGGATTCATTCGCGGCATGCCGTTGCGCAAACAGATTGCGTTCCGGGCATGCGGGCTTGAACCAATATTTTGTCCTTCGTTCCGCCTCCGCGCGGAACGGATTCCACCGAGTGAGAGGTATGGGAAAAACTGCCCTCCCCTCACCCGGTCGGCGATCAGGCTTTGGAGTTTGGCCGTTTGGGTTATCGCCCAGCGGTTTTCAGGTTTCGGCGGCCCTAGCGAGGGGGTCCCACCCGTTCCCATCCCGAACACGGAAGTTAAGCCCCTCAGCGCCGATTGTACTGCCTGGGAAACCAGGTGGGAGAGTAGGTCGCCGCCGGATTAATTGATACGCCCGCCCCGCATCCCGGGGCGGGCGTTTGTATTTTGCTTTGTTTTTTTTCCGTCTTTTGTCCTGGACGAATCCCGCCCGGGGTATTTTTCATCTAAATTTATAGTTTTTATCCGCTCCTTAGGTTCCACTCTGCCGGTTTGGCATGCTTGCGGTGAGCATCTTTTCCGAGGCCGTTTTTCTTGCTTGTCCATTCCATTCCGCCCCGGACTGAGTCCGGCCTTTGGCCTGACAGCTCCGATGGCATTTCCCCCGGCTCCGCTCGCCTGGGCTGGCGGGCGCGGTATCTATGGTCCGGCATCGCCGCCCTCTCCCTGCACCTCGTGCTCTGGATGCTGCTGGCCCATCTGCGGGCGCACGCGCTCGTCTGGCCGCTGATGTATATTCCGGCCATGCTGTTTCTGGAATGGCCCGCCGGATGGCCGGGCGCGCTCTGGCTGCTCGTGGATTTTGAGTTTTCCGTTTTCCTGCGCTGGCCGCTGGCCTCCGGCCTATCCCGCGCCCAGGGCGTGGACCTGGGCTTGCTCGCCGGCCTGATTTTGCTGCTCTGGGCCTGGCGGCGCCGGCAAATCCATTTCAGCCGGGAAATCTCCCGCCACATTTGCCGGTTTTTATCCAGCATGGGCGAGGCGGTGATGATCTTCAGCACTTCGTCCCGGCTGCTCTACGCCAATCCTCCCGCGCTGCGGCTGCTGGACGTTGATTGGTTCCAGGCATTAGGCCGTTCGAGTGCTTTTTTGCTGAATAGCGAACCGGATTCCGGCATGGACGCGCGCGAAATCGCGTCTCCCGGCGGCTTGCCCGAAGATGCCGTAGGCAGGGTTTTGCGGACCCGGCGGCCGGAACACCTGGATCAAACGGTGCGTTCCGCGCGCTGGCTCGAGCCCCGCCACGTTGTCGGTTCGGCCATGCCGCTCGAATTGGCTGCCGGCGGCTGGGGTCGTGCTTCGCTCGGCGCCGTGGTGGTGCTGCTCGATGTGACCGAGCTGCGCGGCCTGGAAAACCGGGTGCAAATCCTGGAGCGCCAAACCGCCATTGGCCAGATGGCGGCCAGCATCAGTCACGACTTTAATAACATTTTGGAAGTCATTCAGAAATCCACCGTGCTGCTGGCAATGCTCTCCGACCACCCGGCCGCGGAGCGTCACCGCTATCTCGCCATGATCGAGCATGCCGTCCAGCGCGGCAGCGAAACCGTTTTGCGGCTGCGCGACTATATGCACGGCGGCCAGGGCGAGCGCCAGCCGCTCGATCTCAACGATATTGCCCGCGATGCCCTCGACCTGATTCGTCCGCTCTGGCGCGCCCGCGATTACATTCAGGTGAGCTGGGAATATGCCCTGCTGCCGCCGGTCTCGGTCAATGCCACCGACCTGCGGCGCGTGCTGACCAATTTATTGCTCAATGCCCTGCAGGCGATTGAAACCCGCCATGATCTGGAGCCCGGCGCCGGAAACCGCCACCTGTGGGTCACCACATCCCATCTCGGCGCGAATGTTCAATGCGTGGTTGAAGATGACGGCATCGGCATTGCCGCCGCCGATCAGGCGCGCATTTTCCATCCCTTCTTCACCACTAAAACCCTGGGCACCGGCCTGGGGCTGTCGGAATCCGCCAAAATCATTCTCGCGCACGGCGGGCGGCTGGAGTTCAGTTCCCAGCCCGGCCAGGGCGCGCGCTTTACCCTGACCTTGCCGGCCGCATCCGCCGCGGCTGCCTGATGCCTTATTTCACGATCGCCGCGCCCCATATCACCAATAGTAGAAGACCGATATAGCCATTCACGGTAAAAAACGCGGTGTTCACGCGGGAAAAATCATTTTTTCGCACCAGCGAATGCTCCCACCCCAGCAGGCCGGCCACCACCGCCCATCCCGCCCAGCCCAGCCGGCCGAGATGGAATTGCGCGGCCGTCACCGCCAGCAGAATCAGCAATGCTCCATGACAGGCGCGCGCCCAGCCTAGAGCCCGGCTCAGGCCCAGCCGTTTGGGCAGGGAATAGAGCCCCGGCTGGCTGCGGTCGAAATCGAAATCCTGGCTGGCATATAAAATGTCAAAGCCCGCGACCCAGAACGCGACCGCTCCGCTCAGCCACAATATCGGCCACGCCAGGCTGCCCCGGATGGCGATCCAGGCCGCGGCCGGCGCCAGTCCCAGCGCCACGCCCAGCACCCAGTGCGAAAGCCAGGTGAAGCGCTTGGTATAGGAATAAAACAGCAGCCACGCCAGGGCGGGCAGCGAAAGCTCCAGGCTCAGCCGGTTCAGCTCCCAGGCCGCCAGCTCATAGATCGCGGCCGCCAGCGCGAAAAATGCCAGCGCGAAACCCAGGCTCAACTCTCCGGTCGGCAGCGCCCGCATGCGGGTGCGCGGGTTGCGGGCGTCGGTGTCGCGGTCCACGATGCGGTTAAAGGTCATGGCCGCGCTGCGCGCGCCCACCATGGCCGCCACGATCCAGCCGATCTGCCAGCCGCTCGGCCAGCCCCGTGCCGCCAGCAGCGCCGCCAAAAGCGCGAACGGCAGGGCGAAGATCGAGTGCTCGAACTTGATCATCTCCAGCGTCCGCCGGAATTTTGTCCAGTACGAATTCAGCTCTGCTTGCATCATTCCGTCTTTTCAGCCATGATCCTTGCTTCCGGACTTCTTCAAGGCTCTATGCGGCTTACATCCGTCTTTCAACGCTGCTGAGCGTGATTTTTATTATGTACCAGCCCCAGGCCTATTTCGCCGCATTGCTCTTCATGCTCACCAGCATGGTCTGCTGGGGTTCATGGGGCAACACCGTAAAGCTCACCCGCAACTGGCGCTTTCAGCTTCTTTACTGGGATTACACGCTGGGCATGCTGGCCGGCGCGCTGGTATGGGGGCTGACCCTGGGCCTGCGCAACGCCGGTCCGGCTGCTTTCTGGCATAATCTGGCCGCTGCGGATCGCGCGCATCTGCTCTGGGCGCTGGCCGGAGGCGCGCTGTTTAACCTGGCCAATCTATTGTTGGTCGCGGCCATCGAAATCGCCGGCCTGGCGGTGGCATTTCCCATCGGCATCGGTCTGGCGCTCGTCGTCGGCGTGCTGTTGAACTATGCCCTGCTGCCGCGCGGCAATCCGGAGCTGTTGTTTGGCGGCGTGGCCCTGGTGATTCTGGCCATCCTCTTCGATGCCATGGCCTATCGCGGCCGCGAAACAGGATCGCGTCAAATTTCCTCGCGGGGCATTGTGATTAGCCTGGCCTGCGGCGTTCTCATGGGCTTGTTTTATCCCCTGGTGGGCAAGGCCATGACGGGAGGTCACAGCCTGGGTCCCTACAGCGTGGCGTTCGTTTTTGCCATCGGCGTGGCGCTTTCGAGCCTCCCGGCCAATTTTTATTTAATGCGCAAACCGCTGGACGCCGCTCCGCCGCTGCGCTGGGCCGACTATGGCAAAGGCAGCCTGGGCGTCCACGCCGCCGGCTGGCTGGGCGGCCTGATCTGGATGACGGGCGGCGTCTTCAACTTTGTTGCCGGCCACGCTCATCTCATCGGTCCCGCCGTTTCTTATGCTATTGGCCAGGGAGCAACGATGGTTTCCGCCATCTGGGGCGTCTTCATCTGGCGCGAATTCGCCGGCGCGCCCCGGCGTTCGCAGCGGCTGCTGGCCTGGATGTTCGTTTGCTTTGTCGCCGGTCTGGCTGCCGTCTCGCTGGCGCCCTTAAT
>JAJZKJ010000135.1 GCA_021804195.1 Acidobacteriota bacterium | reverse complement strand
CGGTGGGGATCGGGGGTTGCGGTGGTGCTTGCGGTGGTGCGGTGTTATTGGTCGCTGGTAGTGCAGCTTATAGTTTGTAAATATACGGCGTTTTATTCGCTTATACGGATTTGTTAATTTACAATTAAAAATAGTTTACACTTTGCAACTATTAACATACCGGTGCGTTTGGCTGATCAGACGGGTTGATTGGCCCGCGGTTGAAACCGCGGAAAGCTCGTCCGGGCCAGATGTTAAAAGGAGAATTTTATGTTCTGGCAAAATTCAATGCGGTTTTTGGGTGGCAAGGCAATGGGCTTGAAAATGGGGTTGCTGGCTGGCGCAACGGTGGCCATGCTCGCGGCGGCTCCGGCGCACGCCGGCGTGCAGATCGGTTTTGGATTTTCCATTCCGATCTTCACACCGGTTCCAACGTATGTGCAACCGCGGCCGATTTACTACGCTCCGCCGGTGAATGATTATCAACCGGCGTATGCACCAGTTCCGGCACCGGCGGTCTACCCGGCTCCGCAGCCGCTGTATTATTCCTCGCCGGCTTATTGTCCGCCGCCGGCGGCTTATCCGGCACCGCGTCCGGTTTTCTATCATCCCATATATCGGCCACGGGTGGTGTTCAGAGGGCAATGGGGTGGATGGCGGCAGCCGCACCATGAGTATCACGCGTGGGGTCACCGGGGCGGCTGGGACAGGCATCGCGATTTCGCCCGGCGGCATGACTGGCATTAAGTCCGCAGGGACTGCGGCACATTGCCGGATGTAAGAACAGAAATACCGGCAATGTTATCTACACGCTCGCCGGTCTGTCGGATGTATTTCCGACGGGCCGGCTATTTTTTCATGGATTGCACAACGTGACGGGCCTGCGCGGCGATGTCGCTCTGCATTCCGCCGAGGTGCCGGACTATGGTGCGCAGAGAGTTTTTCTGCGTGTCATTGGCGGCATGCCGCAACTGGTTATTGAGAAAAGCGGAATCCGCATTAATCTGCAATTGCAGTAATTTCAGCAGTTTCAACTGAGCCGCCGGCGGCATAAGCTGCTGCTTGCCGCCCCCGCCCCCGCCACCACCGCCGCCTCCATTTGGTTTCGGATGCTGCTGCTGTTTGAGGGCGTCGATAATATCCTTAATTTTGGCGATGGCGGAAGTTTGTTCATCGAGCACGGCCTGATTGGCGGTGGCTCCGGCGAGCGTATTGGCGGCAATACGCATATCGTCGATGATCTTGCCATTGAGCCAGGCCAGCAGCGGTGCCGTGCGGGATTCAACCTGACTCAGCGCGGCAAGCTCGGCGATAAGCAACTGCTGGGCGCGGGCAATTCCCACCGCCCGCAACTGCTGCGGACGGTTCAATATTCCCTGAGCCACCCGCGCTTCACGCAGAGCGCTGGTTTGATTCAATAGCGATTGCTGGGCTTTCAGCAGCAATTGATACTGCTTTTTCAAGCTGGCGATCTGATTCTGGCGCTGTTTGTTCCGCACTTTCTCAAGTTGCTTTTGCAGCAACGCCAGCGCCTGTTGCAAATGATGCAAAGCCGTGTTCTGACCGGTTAACGCATGGCTCTGATGGTCGCGCAGCAGCGAACCGGTGGCGCGGCCCATATCGGCTCCGGCCAGGCGCAGCAGTTCGCCAACATGGCCGGATGGATCGACATGATCCGCCTGCGGGGCGGCGGCCAGGGTATCGAGTTGCAACCGGCTTTCACGGTTGGCGGGGGCGGCCAGGGCTGTTTCAGGCGCGTGGACTCCGGCTTGTGTGGTGACGGCGATAAGCGCTTTTTGCCGCAGAATTAAGGCGGAGACAATCCGGATCATGTCCCGCAACTGCCGAGCCAGTTCACGCAGCGATTTATTGCGTGCGCTGTTGAGGGCTTTGAGCATATCACTTAAGCCCTGGTGCGATTGGGCCTGACTCGATGCTCCGGACTGCATCTGATTGTTATTGATCGCACCGGCGGCCAGCCGCATGGCGGAACTGACGGCATCATTCTGCGCGATTTTAGCGGCTTGCGCCAAAGCCGCCGCCAGGGCCGGATTGCTTTTGTTCAAAGCCTGCGCGGCCTGCTGAAGCTTGCTGGCAAGTTGGGCGGCCTGATTGGCCAGGGCGTTCTGCTTTTGGGCCAAATTTTTCAGCGCTTTTTGCAACGCGGCCGGCAGTTGGTTCATATTCATGCCAATGGTTTTGGCGGCCAGAGCCTTGAGCTGGTTCTGGAGCAGTTGCTGGTGTTGGAGCATTTTGCGGGTCTGGGCAACCAGAGCGTCAAATTCTCCCTGTGCGCCCAGGCGATTGAGCAATTCCCGCATGGTTTGCATGGCCTGATTCTGCGCGGATCCCGCTTTCGCGAGTTGCTTTGCGGCCGCAGCGGCGGCATGACGGCGCGTTAGAGCACCGCCACGGACAATGGCATTGGCCGCGGCGGGCATGTTGATCCGCCCGACCTGTCCCATTTTTTCGGTGGCAAGGTGTGCCAATTTCCCGGCGGCGGATTGATCCAGCTTGTTGCGGCGGGCGATGCGATCAATATGCCCCAGCGTGCGCGTGATCTGGTCCGCCCGTGCCGCCTGATCCGCCTGCCGCGAGGCGAGATCAGACAGTGCGGTTTGCTGCTGCGGGGTGGCTTTACCGGCGCTTTTGATGGATTGTTCAATGGCGGCGGTTTGCGCATATGTATTGATCTGCCGCGCCAGCAGCGCTTTGATGGCCCGGCGCACAGATTGCAGGTCCGCGGTTAATTCCGCGGCAATGGCCTGTCGTGCCCGGATCATCACCAGCAGGCGGGCGGATTTTACCAGCGGGTGGCGCTTAACGGCACCACCCGGCAACCTGATCTGATAATTATCTCCCGCCAAAGCCACAAGTTCCACGCTGTCTCCCGGCACGAGGTGCAGTTTTTCCGGGGACCATCGCGTGGTACGGCTGCCCTGCTCAAGCCGGGTTTGCGCATCATAGGCCAGCGTTTGCCACGTCAGTTGCGTGCGGAAAGCGGGTGTGCTGCGGCCCTTCAGGTCGGTGCGAGTTCCGGCTAAAAACAGTCGCGTCAGACCCAGGTCGTCGCTGCCTTGAATGGTCAAATGAAGCGAGCCATCAGGTGTCAGTTCAACGGCATGTTGCGGATGCGCGATGACCACAGTGGGCAGTGAATCCGCAACGACGGATAATTGAATATCTCCTCCCCGACGATTGCGCAGGCCGGACTTACTGATAATCCGCACGCGCCCGGAGATGGATTTTTCCGCCCGCCAGCGGATGGTCATCGCATCAGCCGAGCGATGCTCAACGTGCGCCCCAACGGATACAGGCAATTTGCTGACGGCATCGACAAAGGCAAAGCCGGTGCCGTGCGCTGCGGATTGGAGGGGTTGATCAGCGGTGATGGTCATGGTAATGGTGGAACCGCGAATCACACGGACCCGCCGATCAAGAAAATTGATTTTGAAGGTCGGGGCCTTTTTGGCATACGCGGGCGGGGCGATGCTGGCGGTCATGGCGATGATGCGCGGGCGGGGCATTAAATTAATGGTAAGCCACGGTTCACGATGATCATCTCCGGCGATGGGCCGAACTTGAATGGATTTTCCCTGCGGAAGAAGAACCTTTTCATATAAATGTCCGTGTGCCGCCCCCTGCCAGGTCATGAGCTGGGAAGTTACGGCGGCATCGGAACCGCGCACCTGCAGCCACACGCGCAAATCCGGGCTGAAGCCTTTCTTGACCACCGCCCGCACGGTTAACGCCTGTCCCTGCGGCCAAATGGCCGGGGGCTGATGATCGGGCGTATTCCAGAGCAGTTCCACATGCTGGCTTAAGGGCCAGGGGTTGTGGGCCAACGGGTTGACCCAGCGCTGCAATGAAAGCGCGGCATCGGCGGGACATAGAGCGATGACCAGGGCCGATACCAGCACCGCCAGGCCGGCGGCCGTCCACAACCTCAGAACAGGCCGCCAGGTCAGGGCGTTTTTCACCTGCACCGATTGCGCGCTTTGATCGGCATCCAGAATGGCCTTAGCCGCCAGAACATTGAGCCGATCGGTACGGTTTTCCATGAATTCAACGGCAGATTGCAATTGTTCGTGCTGCAGCGATGCGGTATTTTGCAATACGCCGGCGAGAAACTGATCGGGAATGGGCCGCAGCATCCGGGCGATAACATCCCGCCAGAGCAGATAGGCCGTTGCCCCCAGCACAGCCACGAGCAGTATCAGTCGCAGCAGCCCGGGGAAGTGGAAAAAATAATCTCCCAGGGTCAAAATCAAAGCAACCCAAAGCAGTGCCGAAAGCACCAGAGCCACGCCATGGAGCACCAGTGCGGCGCGCAGCGTCCGGCGCAGCTGGCTGATGCGCTGCAACAGGGCCGGGGCTGATGCGGGGTTCTCCATGATGGACGATTCTCCGTGCGAGCAATTCCGCGGGGTGATCAGATCAGCCCCGCGCGTTTTCTAAGTATCCATTCTACCGTCAACAGCAGTATCAGCAGCGCCAGCGCCCAGGGTTTATTCCAAAGCTGCCGCGATTGGCGGATGGCCACTTCCACGCTGCGATCTGGAATCAGCTGCGCCAAGGCCTGCTGCCCCGCCAGCGGCACCACCGCACCGCCCGTGCCGCTGACCATCCGGGCCAGTGCGGCGGGATCGGCGGTCAGTGAGGCAAATTCACGCATGGAAGCGGCAACATCCATCTGCACAGGTTTAACAGCGGCGGGCAAAACGCCGGGCTGGGCCGAGAGCGTATAATGCCCCACCACCCAGGGCGTGACTTCTCCCTCGTATTGCCGCCGCCCGGCGCTTACCGGTGCCAGCATGAGGGTCTGCCGGCCGTTGGCGGAAGTCATCACGATGGGAATCGATGCGGGCATCTGACTGATTAACTGCGGATCACGCACGGAAAGAAAAATGCGATTGCTCTGCCCCACCTGCACGCGCGGTGCCCCGGTACGCAGCACCAGGCTGTGCGCGCCACCGAACACACGCTGGCGGGCCAGTTCACGCATCATTTCCAGCCAGTAGCTTTTATACAACGGTGCGCCATGGTAATAGCGCCATCGCCAGGTATCCGCAATGGCGGAAAACATGGTGCGGCCGGCACCGTAGCGGCCGAAGACCAGCAGCGGCGCCGGACGGCCATCGATACGATGGCTGGGCAAATCCGCCAGCACGGTAGCGCTGGGTTGCAGGCCGGCGACCGGCTCAAACCAGTACAGCGGCGGCAGATTCGCAACCTGCCGCAGATTCTGGCGCATGCTGTTGAAGAAATGAAACAGCATGCTCTGCCTGCCGATGGCCGTAAGATGCAATTCAAAAGGCGCATTGGGCGGAGGCGCAAGCATCGGATTGTCGGGATTTCCGGCGATAACCGGCAGCAAAGGGGCCAGCGGTGTGTGGCGATAGGCATCCGGGGCGTAATCCGGCCCGGCGATCATGCCCAGACCGCCGCCGTACCGTCCAACAAACCGGAGAATAATTTTCTCCTGTGCGGCGGAAAAATAATCCGGATTGACATCTCCCAACACCAGCACGTCATAACGGTTCATCTCGGCCTGCGTATCCGGAAAGCGGTTGATGGGAATGTTGCCTTCCTGCGCAAAGCGGTTATCAGCCGACAGCAGCAGGCAACTCAGCAACGTGGTTTTTTCGCGCATCAGATCATTTTTCAGGTAGCGGTATTCCCAACGCGGATACCCTTCCACATACAAAATCCGCACTTTGGCCCGTACCACGCGCGTCCACAGACTGCTGGAGGTATTCCCCCGGTGCGTTAATTCATGCGGCAAGGGGTCAACCGCCAGCTTCAGGTGATAATTTCCCGGCTTGGACGGATGAAACATCAGGCTGACGGTCTGCCGCGCCGTGCCGGGACGGATGGTAATGCGGCGGCTGGCCAATTCTCTGCCCCGGTGGTGATCGCCGGTTTGTTCAAACAAACGAACGGTGGTACTTTGCACGGACGTTGCGCCGGTGATATGAAGTTGCGCCGTTACCGCCACCGGATCCTGCACAAAGGCGTGACGGGGGACTTGCGCATTGGCAAACTCGATATTAAACGGCGGATGAATCTGCCCGATGGGCACCGCCAAGACCGGGGTCGCGCCGGCCTTGGCCAGATGCGTAACGAGATTGACCGGTGCCGGTCCGGTGGATCGCCCGTCCGTATAAGCCAGAACGGCGCTGATGGGCCGCCCCTGCAGAGCATTGAATATCCCGGCTACCACGCCGGGGACATCGGTGGCGTCGGCGACCGGTTTTATGCCCGCAAGTCTTTTCAGCAGCGGCTCCAATTGTGCGGGGGAATTGGCCACTCCCAGCAGCCGGGCATGCGTACCGCCGGTAAATATGGCAACACTCTGGTTTTTGGCAAT
>JAJZKJ010000134.1 GCA_021804195.1 Acidobacteriota bacterium | reverse complement strand
CTTTGTGGCGGTCATGGCCGCCGAAAGCTGATCATAAGCGGTTTTAAGCTGCGGCGACTGCGCTGCTACTGTGGCCTGCCAGATGATCAAATTGGAGACGATTTGCCTTTCAGCTGAGCCGGTAACGTCAATGGTGTTTACCGCGCGATGCACGTGCGTATAAGCAAGCACCGCAATAACGACGCAAATAATATTGGCCAAGGCGAACATGATGCCCGCCTTAAACGTTACCACCACGCGGGCCGGCAGCGCCAAGCCGGTCGGCGCCGCTGCGCCTGCTCGTTGTGGGTCTTCCATGACCGGTCTCCTGTAAAAGCATGCAATTCATCCGGCGGCATCGCCCGCAGACAGGCGATTGCCGGCTGAAAGATGTTAACGCCGCCGCCGAACGGCTATTGCAATGTTGCGTCAGTAATTTCGGCTGGGCCGGACGCATCGGCCGCAGACGGCGCATTGGCGGCAGCACCGCCTTCGATTGCCGATACTGTATCGGCGGCGCTGCCGACCGCTGGCTGATCCGCCGACGGCGTTACCGGTGTCTCGCCGGGCGGCGCCAGCGACAGCATCAGCGGGCCTAATGCTTCGGGCTGTTCTACCCGCAATTGCTTCAGGCGAATCAATTCCAGCATAGCCAGAAATAGACCGATCATTTCACCGCGATTTTTGCGTCCGGCAAACATGTCCTGCAGCGTTACCGGACCTTCACGTGAGAGCCGATCTAAAATATCCGCCTGGTGCAGGCTGATGGGCGTGTCATCCAGCGTTACCTCGTGGCCAAAGGCCGAGTGACCTACGCTGGCCATGATGGCATTAAACGAATCTATCAGCAGAAATAAATTCAGATCATCCAGGTCGAGCGGAGCCTTGCCCGCCACGCGCCGCACCGCCCGCGGAAAGCGCTGCTGTTCCGCACTGCTGCGACGCCGCAAGTCGTCGGCGGCATCCTTATATTGCTTGTATGCCAACAACTGCTGCACAAGCTGCTGCCGCGGGTCGGCGAGGTCTTCCACCGAGCCGGCGATTTCCCCCGGTTCTGCCGGCGGCCGCGGAGCGAGCATGCGGCTCTTGATTTCCAGAAGCGTAGCGGCCATGACCAAAAAATCACCGGCGAGGTTGATGTCTATCCGCCGAATCAGTTCCACGTGGGCCAGATATTGCTGCGTGATGCGTGCAATGGGGATATCGTGAATATCCACTTCTTCTTTTTTAATAAGGTACAGCAGCAGTTCCAGCGGGCCGTTGTAGTTGTCTAGCTCCACGCGATAATCGCCGCGCAAAGCCGATGCTGCGGCTTCAGGCGAAGTTGCCGTTGCAGTACCTGATTCAATGGGATGTTGTTGCGTTTCGTCGCTCATGGTTGGAGCATAACCAAACAAGGCCGCGTCCGCCACAGCAGACCGCCCGCGCAGCAAAACCCCCAAACAGACGGCACAAAGTGAACGCGGCAGCCAACATTAAGGGACTTTGCATCCCGGTATGGTTCGCAACAAATGGCGCAATTGTTAATCGCGTAAGTCATTACAAAGCAATGCTTTACAGCACGACTTGCCACCGGCCATGGGGCTTCTGTTATACTATGAGCGTATAGACAGGCTGTGGCCGCTGTGCGCGGTGCGGGGATGCCCCCGCTGCAGAGTTTGGCCACTTAAGTTTGGCCCGCTGGCCCATAAGCCAGTTTGGCTGTTAAAGGAGTTGACGCTTTATGACCCAGTTCCAAAATTATGATGATTCGCTCATGCCGATGAATCAGGATGTTGCTGTTGCCCAGCAGCGATTTATTACCAAGGTGTTTGGCTGGATGGCTATTGGCTTGGGCATCACCGCAGTGGTGGCGCTGGCCATTGCCGGCTCGCATAGTGCCATGCAGTATATTGCCGCCAACCGCGGCATCTGGATCGGCCTTATGATTGCACAGTTTGTTGTGGTGCTGGGGCTGGCAGCGGGCATCAACCGCATTTCCGCAGGGACGGCAACGCTGCTGTTTCTATTTTACAGTGCGCTGACGGGAGCAACCTTCTCCGTGCTGTTTATGGTATTTACCCGGCAATCGCTTTTCAGTACGTTTATAACGGCGGCGGCGATGTTCGGCGCGATGGCCCTGTTTGGTCACATCACCAAGCGCGATTTAACCTCGATGGGGCACTTTGCCATGATGGCACTTATTGGTCTGATTATTGCGATGGTGGTGAATATTTTCATGCAATCGTCCGAGCTGCAATTTATCATTTCTGGCGTAGGGGTGCTGCTGTTCATGGGCCTTACCGCCTACGATACCCAGCGATTGAAGTATCTGTATCTGGTCGGGCCTGAAGGATCGCAGGCAAACCAAAAGGCGGCTATTTCGGGCGCATTGCAACTTTATCTGGACTTTATCAACCTTTTCCTGTTCCTTCTGCAGTTTATGGGCCAGCAGCGCGACTAAGGGCCTGCATACGCAGGCTGCGCCGCGGCTGAAACTGCCGACACAACTGATGCGGCGACAGAGGCGGTACAGCCTCACTTGGCAGGTACATCATCCATGGAAGCGTTGAGTCCAACGGCTGCGGCTGCGCTTTGTGCGTGCGCTAAAACTGATCTTGGTATAAAATGCACCTGCTTTATCGGGGGTGCTTATGCGATTTGCCTGGCCGAAGTTCGGCAGGATGATCGGCGGTTTATATTTTGGCCCGGCTGGGTGGCAACCGCAAGGTTGGAGCGATGCGCCTGCGCCCACGGCAGCGCCGGCTCAAGCACCTCCAGCAGGCAACGCCCCCCCAGCGGCCGCGCTGCCAGCCAAACCCGCCGAACAGACCTCGCAGGCGGCCGGCGGCCAGGCGCAGCGCCGTCCATTGCTGGCCGAACTTGACCGGCACGGCATTGTACAGTTTTCACCGTGGACGCCGGCGCTGCCGCAGCAACTTGCCTTGCTGGGCGGGCGCACGGCTGACGTCATGGTGGTTAACATGTTGCCGCACCAGCCGGAATCGGCTCTGCCGGGCTTTTTAACCCGCGAAGAACTTGCCCCCATGCTGGTTGCCCTGGAAGGCCTGGCTTTGGCGTTAAAACCGCGCCGCGTACTTATTGCGGTAGACCGCCACGACCACGCTGCCGCCCGGGCATGGGCGGCGGCGGCACGCGGCAAGCCCTGGAAGGTTATTCGTCTGGTTAACAAATATCCGCTGGCGCATCCGCGTGCGCTGCTGCACCGACTGGGCATTAACAACAGCGACATTTCTGAAAGCCCCGCC
This sequence comes from Acidobacteriota bacterium, assembly GCA_021804195.1. Next base: position 3,133 of record JAJZKJ010000134.1, on the reverse strand, counting down.
ACGCGCGGACGTTTGATAATTGACCCGGTAACCTGCTGGGCCATAGGCCGCTTGCTCGCCGGTGAAAAGTATGTAACGCATCGTCCGGTGCAGGTTTTTGCACAAGGCCAGGAACCTCAAATGCTGCTGCTGCGCATCGGCGAACCCGTCGCGGCGGTGATGGAGCGCTTCGGCCAGGCATGGCCGGCTGTGGAATGTATTGCCAATGGCATGCTGGCGGGCAAAAGATTAGACCCGAGAACCGATTGCGTTGAAGCCTCGACCGAAATGCTCTCGTTTCGGCCGGCACCATTGACGGAAAATATCAGCGACTGCATTCGCTGCTCGTGGTGCGTATATGCATGCCCGACAGGATTAAACCCCGCAGCCCTGCTCGCTGCCGCCCAGGTCAAGGCCACCATGCCGGTGGTTAACCCCACCGAGGCGCGTGGGTGCATAGGGTGCGGCCTGTGCAGTTATGTTTGCCCCTGCCGACTGCCGCTGGCACAAACTATTGTGCAGATGAGTGAGCAGTCAATCATACAGACTCCGCCGCGTCCGTCAGCCGCCACCGGCGGAGGTGCAGGATGAGCCGCTTAAGTAACCCCGGTAGCGCCGGTCATTTACGGGGGGCATCACAACCCGCAATACCTGCAGCCACGCTTAATCGAGGCCCGCCATTTTTGGTATGGCCTGTCGCGCGGCGCGAGTATTATCTGGCTATCAACATCGCCATTGCGCCGACACTGCTGGGCGGTCTGATTTTTTTTGGCCCGGTGGCCGCGGTAAACCTGCTGGCGCTTTTCGCGGGTATGCTGCTGAGCTATCCAGTTTTGCGGCTGTACACGCGGCGCGGCAGGGGCATGTCGTTTCAGCACGCGCTGGCCGGCACACTGGTTGCCGGGGCGCTGACGTCGCCGCTTTATCCGTGGCCGGCACTGCTGATCGTCGGGCTGGTGATTCCGCTGCTGACGTGGCTTATAAGCACGCCGGGCCGGCATGCCCTCAATTTGGCGTTGCTGGCGCCGCTGGTGCTGCTGGCACTGTATCCGCTCAATGGCCAAGGCCCCTTGCTGGCACGCAACCGGCTGCTGCTGGGCAACGTGCACCACAGCAGCAACCTTAGGAGTTACCATTGGCCGCGCGCGGGCAAGCGGCAGCCGGCCGATGCGGTAACGTTGCCGGTGCCGGAACAGCAAATTCAGACGCTGTATAAGAGCATTGCCCGCAAACCGGTGACGTTTAAGTCGCGTGAGCTTATTCATCAGGCCTTTTCGTTTTATTTGCCGTCGCCAACCGAGTTGATTCTGGGCGCTGTCCCAGGCTGGATCGGTACGGTGAGCCTGCTGGCCATTATTCTGGGAGGACTGTATTTATCGTACCGGCACATTTTGCAGCCCGGCTCGTGGTTGTTGTTTTTATCGGCAGTGGTGATGGGACTGGTCTTTGGCCCGCTGTCGCGGGGAATGTTTGTTGATCATTTTTGGCAAAGTCTCGGCGGTATCTGGTATTTGCATGGCGAACAGGCGATGGTGCTGCTGACTTACGAACTTTGCAGCGGTGATTTTTTGTTTGCGTCGGTTTTTGTGCTGGCGTTTCCCGGCTCGCTGCCGATGGAGCCTAATGCCCGACGGTTCTTTCTGCTGCTGGCGGGACTTCTGGCGGCATTGACCCATCGGCTGGCGCTGCCGGTGCCGCCGGCAACGTTCGCCCTGATGGTATTGCAGCCGCTGGCGCCAGTGTTTGACGCGCTGCTTCACCGGCGCTCGTGGATATTGCAGGCTGGCTGATACCCTCTTGGCTTGCCGGTGCCATGATTATGGTGAAGTCCAACGCGCTTACGCGGCCAATGTCAAAGGTCAAAGCCATGGCGTCACACAAGCACAAGGCGCGTACCACCCAGCAGCGCGGCCGGCAAACAACACAAGCGAGAATGCTTCAGGTGCTCGGAGTCTTGGACGGCCTTATCTCTGCCGGAGCCGCCCGTGGCGACCCAACATTTATCCATAACTTTCGCGTTGCCAGCCGGCGAGCACACGAGGTGCTGCACGTGGGCATGTTGGCTTTGGCGCCGTCGCAGCGCAAAGCTCTCCGCCACATGGTTAAAAAACTCAAGGAGTTGCGGCGTGCCGCAGGCCGCGTGCGAGATCTGGACGTTCTGGCCGAGAACCTCACAAAGCTGCCAACTGCTCAAGAGCCAACGCATATGACCGGCCACGACGCGGGGCGAAAGCGAGCGATTCAGCGCCTATGCAAAAACATTTACAGCTTTGCCGCCGATGGCCGGCTCAAGCAGGTTGCCGGGCAGATTCGGCAATTACCCGAATCGCATTTGATCGCCAAGCTCAATACCCGCATCGAGCGGAACCATCAAAGCTTCAGCACCCTTGCCACGACGGCTCTGGCCAAGCCGACCGACCGGCATACGCACAAGCTGCGCATCGCCGGCAAACGGTTACGCTACGCCCTGGAACTATTACCCCTGGCATACCGGCCGACTCACAGCGGCCCTGCAGGCGCTCAAAACTCTCCAGGACACGCTGGGACAACGCCACGATCTGGAAATACTTCGCGGGCATCTGCATCACCTGAAACGCACCACGCCCTCGGCCAGAGCCGGCCTTCGGCAAAAACAGTGGAAACAGATGCTGCACAAGACGGATGACCGCATCGCGTCGCTGGTGCAATCATTTGCCGCCAACCCATCGCTGCGAGATCTGATGACCGCATCGGCCAGGCACTTTTAACCAGCGCGCCCCGGCAACTGCCCGCGCTGACCCTGGGGACTTAGACGCTTGAGCGCCGCTTGTTAACTCGTGAGTTTGATGGCGCTGCGCTATCGTCATGTGCAGGAATTTTCAGCAGCGATGCTGATGGCAGGCCGGCAATAATATCGCTTTGTATGATCTCGATGGCCTGGCGCTGGGCTCGCCAGACAAAATGCGCGGCAACATCGGCCAATGCCACCCACCGAAAGTCGTCGTGCTCTTCGTTGAGTTGCACGGACGCATTACCAACCACTTCAGCGGCAAATACGGGCATAAGCACCACGCGATCGCGCTGCTGGTTATAAAACGATTCGAGATACTCGACCTGATAAAAGTTTTTCGGCGTCAGACCGGTTTCTTCGTGCAGCTCGCGCAGGGCGGCGTCT
>JAJZKJ010000133.1 GCA_021804195.1 Acidobacteriota bacterium | reverse complement strand
CCGCCGTTGAGGGCGGTGAAGCGAACCCCATCCAGCTCAAATGTGATGGTCAGGCCTCCGCCCGCGGGCACGGATGGGGTATCGGCCGAGGCGCGCAGAACACTCAATTGACGTGAGTTGGGGAAAACCGAGAGATAAAAAGCCACGGCGGCTTCGGCATTGGAGTCGAACCAGAGAAATGGGGTAATGGCGGGTGAAGAAAGGGTATTCATCGGCTGAGGCGAGAGCGGCTTTTCAGGAATGATTATAATTCTGGCAGGAAGTTCCTGAGACAAAAGGATTCCCAGACCATGAAAATGACTGCCTATTTGAATTTTCCCGGAACCTGCGAAAAGGCGCTGAAATTTTATGAAAAGCATCTGGGCGCGAAAGTCCTGAGGAAAAGCACGTTTGGCTCCATGGCGGGAGCGGGCGGGCCGCAGAATCTGCCGCCGGGTTGCACCGCGGATCAGATTCTGCATGCGCGGTTTACCCTGGGCGACACCGTGGTCATGGCCAGCGACGGCCCGCCCGAGCGCGTGCAGCCGATGCGCAGCGCCTATCTCTGCCTCAGCGTGGAATCCAACGAAGAAGCGGAGCGAATCTATAAGGCCTTGAGCGAGGGAGGCGAGATCTTCATGCCCATGGGCGAAACGTTCTTTGCCCATCGCTTCGGACAGTTTCGCGATCCATTCGGCATTAACTGGATGGTCACTCGCGAAAAGGCCATGGGTCCGAGCTGAAAAGCGCGCATGCCCTGATCCGCTGGCAGGCACCATTTATGAGGCAGGTTCTAGCGTTCGCCGCGGCGGTAGCGCCGGGTGATGTGCCGACTGGCGAGCACGCCCAGAGAGTCAAAATAATTGTCCGTAACCAGGGTGCGATAAATCTGGCCGCCGATTTGCGCCGCCAGCGGACCATAAACCAGATGGTTGCCGCGCAGGATCACCACCACCACCAGGCGGGGATCGCGAATGCCCAAAAATGATGCGAACAGCCCGTAGCGGGTTTCGCCGCGGCTGCAGGTGCCAGTTTTACCTAAAATATTTTGTCCCGGGAGCCAGGCGCCGCGCGCGGTGCCATAGCGCACCGCGCCCATCATGCCGTCTTCAATTTCCGGCGTGATGTGGCGAATATGCAGCCGCAGGCGAACGCGCGGGGTGAAGTCCGCAACCTGGGCCGGGGTGGTCGGGTGCTGCAGATAATAAATCGTGCCGCCGTTGGCGATGGTGGAAACCAGTGAGGCCAACTGCAGGGGGGTAATATGAATGCCCTGGCCAAAGCTGCACAACTTGGCTACTCCACCGCGGCCGGGCGCAGTGGGATAAATGCCCGGGGATTCGCCCGCGATCCGGTAGCCAACTTTATGGCCCAGTCCAAGCAGTTTTTCATAATAGCTGACGGTGGCAAAGCCCATGCGCCGGCCCAGCGCCTCAAAATAGGCATTGATCGAATAGGCCAGCGCTTCGGTCATGTTGACATAGCGGCCGGGCGCAATTTCGACCGGAGTATTTTCGTTGACGATTCCGCTGTTGAGCGCGGCCACCGAAACCGCCAGTTTAGTGGTGGAGCACGGTATGTATTGCGACGACAGCGCCAGCTTCTGATTCACCATGGCCAGAATGCGGCCGGTCTGGGGATCCACGACAACCGCGGTGCCGTTGCGGTCGCCGAGGGCGCGCTCCGCGGCGGCCCGCACTACCGGGCCTTCTCCGGCGGTGATATCGCCGGCCGATAAGCCGGGATGCACCGGATTGGTGTCCCAAACCTGGCCGTCGTACAAATAGCCGGTGCGTTCCATGCGGATGCGCCGCAGCCATGCGGCATGCCGCGCCCGCGCTTGTGCAATCCGGCGCAGGTAACGGATGTGCGCCAGGTAGCGCTCATGGGCCAGGTACCGTTCGTGGGCGAGATAACGCTGGTGGGCCAGATAACGTTCGTGTGCGCGGCGATGCAGAACGGCGGCGCGGCTTTCCGAATGCGCCAGCTTTCGTCTGCCGGTTCGCCTGGCGCCATAGAAGCTGAGGCTGGCCAAAAGGCAGATCGCAAGCAGCCGGATGGCCTGGGTTGGGGATGAAGTGCGAGATTTCGGATCCATTTCGTGCTCGTAGTGGTGCGAGTACTTATGATTCGAGGCAGTCCCGTTCTGCTGGCGCAAAGCTTAGCTCACGCCTGCCAAAGCAGGCGATGTAATCCGATTGTACTCATCTCCGGCGCAAAAGCAGCAGGGTTTTCATGAAAATTTTACTTCCGGGTAACCAGTTTGGTACGGCTATCAAAAGCTCAAATCAAATTTCAAACTGAATTTGACGCATTGAAAATTATGAGTTGGCGGGCGGCCGCATATTGCCGTAGGGTTGGTTCGGTAACGGCGGATGCGGAGGGGGAGGAGCCGGATGAGGCGCGGCGGGAATATAGAAACTGCCGCTCGCGCTTGCACTGGCTGTGCCGGGTGGCAGCACCACGGCGGGCGGAGAATGAGGGCCGGCGCTGAGAATATGCGGCGTAATTTCCACCACAAAACGGTCCTGGCTCAAAGAGCTTTGTGTTTGCGAAGCGAAGATGCCCAAGCCGGGCAGCGTCGCCCATCCCGGCGTACCCTGCAGTTGTTGGCTGACCTGTTGATCGAGCAAGCCGCCGACCAGCACCGGCTCGCCATTGCGCAGGCTGATGCCGGTGGAGAGCACGCGATCATTGAGGATGGGAATATTGTTGACGGAAGCGCCGGTCAGCGTCCGCACGTGTCCATTGAAATGCAGATAAATTCGACCCGCGCCGTTTTCACCGCCCTCCACCCAGGCCTGCATTTTTAAATTCACCCCAAGATTGATATAGGTGAACGACGGCACCGGCGGAATATAGCTGCCATTGGACAAAACATTGGAAACGGCGGAGTTCAGATAAATCGGCGAAAAAGTGGCATTGAGTATGGGGTAGCGTTCGCCGATGCGCATCATGGCCTTTTGGCCGGAGGAGACGCGCAGCCAGGCATCTTCGAGATCGTTGGCGCGCGAACCCTGGCGGGCAAAAGAACCATGCACCGGCGGCAAAGTCAGGGCCATGAGCGTGGCGCCGCCGCCAAACAGGGCAAAAGGAGTTTGCAGCAGCGGCTGCAATTGCTGTTCGAGTTGCTGCAACTCGGCCGCGATTTGCGAGCCGCTGGATAAATTATTCAGTCCGCCCGAGGCCAGCAACTGCTGCAACAGGCTCTGCAGATTGCCCGATTTTCCCAGTTGCGCCAGCAGAGGTCCGAGGCTGAAGACCTGAAACTGGCCTGGCGGCTGCATGCCCAACTGCACAGCCTGGCTATGGGTGATCTCGAGGATGCGCACCTGGAGCAAAGCCTCGGGCCGGCGCCGGCTGAGGCCGGCCAGCGCCAGTTCGGCGGCATCAAGCTGCAGCGGCGCGCCACGCAGGGTGAGGGCATTGACGGCGGGATTATATTGCAGGCTGTTCAGGCCCAACAGGTGGCCGACCTGGGCGATTTGCCGCGCATTACGCACCTGGCGCAGATAGAGCGTGCGTTCAGCCAAGGGAGTAAAATGCGCCGCATTGCCGAGCGGGCCAAAGTAGATAACATGACGGCTGAGGGCGGTCCAGGCAATGCCCAATTGATCGCGCAGGGCCAACATGGCCTGGCCAAACCGCGCCTGGCCCAGATAGAAGCGCACCGGAGGATTCGGGGTATTGCGATCCAAGGTGGCGCGCAAGCCATAAGCCGCGGCGACCTGGTGCAATAACGTCCAGGCGGGGCCATAAAAATGAAAATTATGCCGCCGCACCGAAAATTCCAGCCGCACCGGCGCACGCGCGTTACGCACCCATAAGGGCAGCCAGCGGCCAGGCAAGGGCGTCATCCGAAAAGCTGCCGGCATGGCGGCTTGCAAGGCGGCCCGGGCAGTGCGGCTTTGCGGATCCACCGCCAGCGCCTCGCGAAACTGCAATGCCGCCCGCCAGCGATGTCCGGCCCGGCGCAGTGCCTGGCCTTGTTGCAGATGCCAGGCGAGATCGCGCCGCGCAAGTATTTGCCGGGCCGCGCGCAGCAGCGCATCCTGAGGCGCACGCCGGCAGCGGGCGGCGATCATGCCGTAGGCGGTGTCCCAGCGCGCGGCGCGGACTACCTGGCGCAAACGATGAAAAAAAGCCTTCCGTGAGATCGCCGCAGCCGATTTTTGCGGAATCGCGGCGGCGCGGACGCCAGCCTGGCCGCACAAGATTACCCCCATCAACGGAATGACCAGACTGCGACAGTTCACAATAAATAACAGTTTACCTTTGGTGCTACGCTGAATGCAGGCTCTAGCGGCCTGAAGCCATGCGTGCGATTCTGCAATATCTCTGGCTAGCGCCGCGCCGGCACCGCTTTCGACCCTGGCGCAGTCCGTATCTTCGCTGGCGGATTGAAACGTACAGCGGGAAGCCGGCGGAAGAGATCGGGTTCATTTTTTTCTGGAGTTTTCTCTGGCACGAGGGCGGGCAGTTTTTGCGCTTTCTCGGCTGGTGCCGCCAGATGCGGCATTACCGGCAGGCTTCGCGCCGACCCTGGCAATCAGCCTTCGCCGGTCCGGAGGAATCGCTCACCGTACAGTAGCGGATTTGGCCGCCGCGTCCGCGGGCGGGCCGGCATCCGCGGAATCCGCATTGGTGGTGACGAGCAGCCGGGGCGCCTGGATGGGTTCCAGTTCCGGCACTTGTTCAAAGTCGCGGTTCAGACTTTGCAGTCGGTCCATCTGGGGCGTGAGCATGCGCTGATAGGACCGTTCCGCGGCATCATAGGCGTTGACGGCTGATTCCAGGCCACGCCCGATTTTACCGATATGGCCCAGAAACGTTTTCAGCCGCTTGATAAACTCCTGCAATTCGCGATTTAATTCCGCTGAACGGCTTTCAATCTGATATTGCTTCCAGCCTTGCGCGATGACGCTGATCAGGGGGAATAAGGTCGTGGGACTGGCCAGCAGAATCATGGGCCGCAGATCGTTGCCATAGAGAAACAGGCCGGGGTCGGCATCAAGCGCGGCGCGGAAGGCGGCTTCGCTGGGCACGAACATGACGACGCAAGGCACGCTGTTTTCGAGATTGCGGGCGTATTCTTTGCCGGCCAGTTGTTTGGCTCGCTCCCGCAGCGTGCGGGCCAGTTCACGGTAGCGCGCCTGGCGCGCGGCCTCTTCGGTTTCCTGCAGACCCTGATCAAAAAATACCAGGCTGGCTTTGGCGTCAATGATCAGGCGTGAGCCAGAAGGCAAATTGACGATGGCATCGGGACGCAGCCGGCCATCGTCGTCGCTGATGGTGGACTGCAGCAAATAATCACGGTCCTGAGTCAGCCCGCAGCTATCGAAAATATTTTTCAGCACCGCCTCGCCCCAGCGCCCACGCACGCCGCTGCCCGACTGCAGAGCTTCTTTCAGCCGCCGCGCTTCCTGGCTCATATTGGCCCCGATCGAGGTCAAGCCGGCGATCTGCTGTTCCAGCCGCTCGCCGCTTTTACCGCGTTCGATTTCAAGTTCCTGGATGCGCTGCTGATACTGCTGCAACTGCTGCTGCATCTGTGCCAGCGAGGTTTGCAGCGAGGTATTGCTTTTGCCCACTTCGCCGAGCATGCGCTGTTCGAGCAGTTTGAGCGCTCCCTGGGCATTTTCATTGAGCTGTTGCGCGGCGCCGGCCAGAGCCGGCTGGGTCGCTTCCGGCAGCAGGGATTGCAACAGCGTGCGCAAGCTCGTCTCATCAGTTGCCTGCGCGGCCAGCCGGGCTTCATATTGCGCGCGCATGCTTTCCAATTGCTCGCGCGCCGCGGCCAGGGCTTCCTGCTTGCTCTGCTCCGCGGCCGCCAGCGCCGCTGCCTGAGCCCGGGCCGCGGCTGCCAACTCGGTCTCGATCCGGGTACGGTCCAGCTCAAGTTTCTGGCGATGGCGCAGCTCGCGCAGCCAGACGAAGCCGGCGGCCACTGTCGTCAAAATAAAAATGGCCGGAAGGATGATCATGACGGTTTCCGCCGCAGGAATTGTCTGCAATTATATAGTCTTTTGCCGGCAGGGCCATTGGTGCATCGTCAGACTCACGTTAATCTGAAGACAGGTAAATTCCATGTCCATACTCGTCACCGGCGGCGCCGGTTATATTGGCGCGATCACCGCGGAAGTCCTGCTTGAGCATGGCTATGAAGTGGTGGTCTATGACAACCTGTCGCACGGCTTCCGCGATGCCGTGCCCCAGGGCGCGCACTTTGAACCGGGTGAAGTCGCAGACGGGGAAAAACTCGAGTCCCTGTTGCGCCGTCATCAAGTCACCGGGGTAATGCACTTTGCCGCCTGGATTGAAGTCGGCGAATCCATGCGCGATCCGGGCAAATACCTGAACAACAACTTCAGCGCGCCGCTGGCGCTGCTTGAGGCCATGCGGCGGACCGCGGTGCGCGATTTGGTGCTGAAAAATATTTTCGATA
>JAJZKJ010000132.1 GCA_021804195.1 Acidobacteriota bacterium | reverse complement strand
CTTTTGCGCGCAACTTCGCCTCGGGGACCTGAGCACCCCAAGGCACCGTACTCTGATTCATCTTACCACTCCGCTGGCCCCACTAGTGCAACCAGTAAAAGGCCGCCGAATGATTGACAATATGCACAATCGGTCCCGGGTACACACCCAGTCCAATTGTCCCGATGACCGCCGCGATGAGCACAATTGCTCCCGCGACCGGCCAGTGGATCGGCTCCAGCGTGGCCCCCTCGCCGTCCGGCAGCGAAAAGGCGCGCTGCAAAGGCCGGACATAGGCCGCCAATCCCACCATGGCTCCAACGACCAGTCCCAGAGCCAGCCCCGGCTGATTCGCAAACCAGGCCGCCTGCAACAAATAGAACTTCCCGACAAATCCCCCGGTCAGCGGGATGCCGGCCAGCGAAAACAGCGCCACCGCCAAAAACGCCGCCAGCCAGGGCGAGCGTTTATAGGGTCCGGTGAGATCCTTGACCGACACCGATTCCGCATCGCCGGCCATAAAGGCCATAATCGCAAAGACCGCCAACACCGCCAGCCCGTACGGCAACAGGTAAAAGAGCAATGCCCGGGCCCCCGAGATATCGTGAGATGCGATACCCACCAATAAATAACCGGCGTTGGCAATTCCCGAATACGCCAACAGACGCTTCAAGTCCTTTTGCGCCAAGGCCAGCAGATTTCCCACAATCATGGTGAGAACCGCCAAATAACCAACGGCGGGTCCCCACCACGTGCTCTCGAGTGAAAATCCAAAAAACAAGAACCGCATCAGAATCGCGGCGGCCCCCACTTTTGTGCCAAACGCCATATAGCTGGTCACCGGCAGCGGGGATCCCTCGTAGACATCCGGAACCCACATATGAAATGGCACAATGCCGAGTTTGAACACCAAGCCGACCAGGGTCAACGCCAGTCCGGAAGCCGCCAGCGGCACGATCATCTGTCCCGGCACCAGGTGAGTAATGATCATCGTGCCAGACGCTCCATATAAGAGCGCCAGCCCAAACAACAAAATGCCGGATGAGAAGGCGCCCAGCAGCAAATACTTGAGGCCGGCCTCGCCGCCTTCCGGCGTACCGCGGCTGGCCGCGAGAATGTAGAGCGGCAGCGACAACAGTTCGATGCCGATAAAGAGCACGATGAAATTGTTGGCCATGCCCAGCACCATCATGCCTAACAGCGCCAACAGCACCAGCACCGGAAAGTCAGCGCCGTACCGCCGATCGTCCCATCCAATCGCCAGCGCGCCTAAAGCCGCCAGCACCACCAGTCCGTCCACTACCAGGCTGAACGCGTCCACCGAGAGCCCCTGATGATAGAGCGCCAGCGGCAGCGTTCCTGACGTCCAGATGGCGACGATGGCGATGCCAGAACCCGCCATCGCGGCCAGTGCCGTCCAATAGGCGATAATCGTGCGCTCGCGGGTGAACATGACCGCCAGCATCGTTACCAGCACTCCCAATACAATCGCGTATTCGGGCCACAAAGCGGCGATCATCAGCGCACACCCCCTCTCAAGGCCACAAAATGCATCGCCTGGTACAGCGATGGCACCGCATGCGTGGTGATGCCGGCAGGCCACACGCCAATCAAAATTACCAAGCCCGCCAGCGGAACCAACCAGACCACCTGTCGAGGCCACAAATCATGAATGGCGCTCGACGTGGCGGGACCCTGCATGACTGCCTGGAACACCCGCAGCATGTACCAAGCGGCCGCCACCAGCACAAAGCCGGCAATCAGAGCAAAGGTGAGATGAGACGCCACCAGTCCCTGCAAAATCATATACTCGCCTGCGAATCCGGGAAGCCCCGGCAGCCCCAGAACCCCCAGCACAAAAAAGAGGAAATAGGCCGCCAAACGCGGCGCCGACTGGTTCAGCCCGGCCATGTTGTCAATCGACCGCGTGCCGGTGCGATTTTCCAGCATTCCCAACACCAAAAACAGTCCTCCCATCATGAGGCCATGCGCCACCATGTAAAAAGTGGTGCCCAAGAGCCCGGCGGCGGTGAGTGAAAACACTCCCAGCGCCATCATCGACATGTGGGAGAGCGATCCATACGCGGTCACCATCTTGGTGTCCCGCTGCCGGAGCGCGGCGAATGCCCCGTAGAGAAGGCCAATCGTCGCCACAATCAAAAGCGGGATCTGATATTCGCGAAACTGCGGCATGAAAATCGGAATCATGACCCGCAGCATGCCGTAAATGCCCGCCTTGGACAGCACTCCGGCAATCACCGCCGTTACCGGCGGCGACGACTCGCCGTACGTGTCCGGCATCCACCCGTGCAGGGGCCACAAAGGCGCCTTGATGGCAAACGCCACTAAAAAGGCGAAGAAGAGCCAGCTTCCCACGGCCGGGCCAAGGTGCATGCCTGACAGCTGCGAAATCTCAAACGTCAGGCCAGCGCCTGACTGGTTATGAATCACCGCCAGTGCGACTACGCCCACCAGCATAAAGAAGCTGCCGACTAAATTCATCACCAACCACTTCATGGCGGCCTTTTTGCCGTTCTCCCCGGACCAGCCGGTCAACAGGAAGAAGACCGGTATGAGCAGCACTTCCCAAAACACATAGAACACAAACAAATCCACCGCAGCAAAGAGACCCACCGTCGAAAACTCCAGCAAGAGCAGCCAAAAGAAATATGTGCGGCCCATCTCCGGTTTGGAGGCGAAGATTGCGGCCACGAACATCACCGCCGAAAGTCCCAGCAAGAAGAGACTCAATCCGTCGCCTACCAGGTGAAATCGGATGCCCCACTCGGGAATCCAAGCCCAGTTCACGCCTTGGGAATTGATGAATAAAAGTCCCGCGTATCCCAACAATGCCACGATGCTGGTGATGGCTGCGATCCATTTTGCCGCCTTGTCGGGGGCGATTAGGGCCGCGATGGCGCCGGCCAGCGGCACCGCCAAAAGCCATACCAAAAACATGGTGAAGCCTCCTTAGACTTACGAGATAAATCCCACGCGAATGAGGTAAAAGGCCAAAAGCGCCACCACACCCACCATGATGGACAATGCGTACCGTCGCACATAACCGGTTTCAATCGGGGCCAAATCCTCCGCCCAAGCCTGCACCCCGTTGGCCAGTCCCGCCACACCGGTCAGAATACTCCGTTCAATGGCCACAATTTGTGTGCCTGCCCATTTCATCGGGTCGACCACAAAGGTCATCCACACCGTATCCATAAACCACGTCCGGTACATCCACAGGCCCGGTGCGCTCGCGATGCCGGCGTCGGGCGAAACCCCGCGGACAATGTAGAGCCAATAAGCCACGCAAAACGCGACCACCGCAAGACCCACCGTAATGATGGTCCCAAACAGCGGGCCCGATGCCAAAGCCGCGTGCGGTGCTCCGGCGTATTGGTGGAACGTCGGCGCCAACCATCGGTTGAGCCACCCGCCAAAGAACCCGCCGATCACCGAGAGCACCCCGAGCGCCAGCACCGGGATGGTCATCACCCAAGGCGCCTCGTGCGCATGCTCATAGAGCGCCTGGTCCCGAGGTTTTCCGAAAAACGTCAGGAAAAGCAGCCGAAACATATAGAAACTGGTGAGGCCGGCCGTAAAAACCCCAATGCCCCAGAGTATGTAATGGCCGCTCGTATAGGTCTGACCCAAAATCGCTTCCTTGGAAAAGTAGCCCGAAAATGGGGGTATTCCGGAGATGGCCAAGGTCGCCGCCAAAAAAGCGGCCATGGTCCACGGCATTTTGCGCCATAGGCCCCCCATTTTTCTCAAATCCTGCTCCGCATTCAAGGCGTGAATCACACTGCCTGCGGCCAAAAAGAGCGCCGCTTTAAAGAACGCATGGGTCAGAAAATGAAAGACGCCGGCTGTATACGCGCCCACCCCTACGCCCAACAGCATGTACCCCAACTGGCTTAACGTTGAGTAGGCCAGCACTTTTTTAATGTCCTGCTGGTAGAGCGCGATGCTGGCGGCAAAAAGCAGTGTAAACGCGGCAATCGCCGCCACCGCCTCATGGGTGACGGGAGCCAGCCGCAAGAGCGGATACAAGCGCGCCATCAAGTAGACGCCCGCCGTCACCATCGTGGCCGCGTGAATCAGGGCTGACACCGGGGTCGGACCTTCCATCGCGTCCGCCAGCCACATGTGCAGCGGAAACTGCGCCGACTTGGCCATCGCCCCTAAGTACAAGAGGAAGGCGGTCCACTCAAAAAATGCGGATCCCGGCCGGGCGTGACTGAACGTCGTGAAAAGGCTCGTGTAGCCCACACTGTGATAATGCAGATACAAAAGCGCCAGCCCGATCAGAATGCCCACATCGCCGAGGGTGTTCATGACAAACGCTTTCTTGGCCGCCGCCACCGCCGTGGGACGCTGGTACCAAAATCCAATCAAGAAGTATGATGCCAGACCCACCAATGCCCAGCCGATGAGGAGCACAATCAGGTTGCCGGCCAACACCAGCAGCAGCATGGAAAAGATGAAGAAGTTCATAAAGGCAAAAAATCGCGGTTGGCCCGCATCATCATGCATATACCCAATGGAATAGATGTGGATGAGCGCCCCGACCCCCGTAATCACCAAGAGCCACACCGCCGACAACGGGTCAAGGTACAACTGAAAATGAATGCTCGGACCAAACCCGGTCACCCAGTTCCACACCGCTCCGGTAATCACCCGGTGCGCCGCGCTCACCTGGGACAGCCGCACATCGGCCGCGATGCTGAGCGCAAAACTAACCGCCACCAAAAAACTCGCCCAGATTCCGGGCAGCCGTTTTGGCATCAGTCCCTTGAATGCCGTGATCGTTGCAGCGCCAATCAGCGGCAGCACCAAAATCTCCACTAAACCCTGCATTCTTGAAACGCCCCTTCACCAAGCGTACTCACCGCTACCCCCGCAGCCGAGACACTTCATCGATGTCCAAACGGTGACGGTGGTGAAACACAGACACAATAATGGCGAGACCAATACCCACTTCCGCGGCTGCGGTGCCGATGATGACAAAGGCCATCACCTGGCCGCTCATCGCGTGAAATGCACGCGCATACGCGACAAATACCAGAGCGGCCGCGTTCCACATCATTTCAGCAGCCATAAACATAATCAGCGGGTTTTTGCGGACCAGAACCCCAACCGCCCCGACCGCAAACATCGCGGCGCCCAGACCCACCACCCAATTGAGCGGTATCATGACTCACGCTCCTTCAGACGCGATTCGGGACCCTTCGCCGCACGCGGTTTGTTGAGCACCAGCACCCCCACCGCCGCCGTCAAAAGCATCAGCGCCAGGGCCGCCAGATAGACGAAGTCAGGACCCCACAGGACCCCTCCAATGCCCTTCAGATTGCCAAAGTTGCGCGGCAGCCCCAACGGAACGCTGCGGCCGGGATGGAGCACCCCTACCGCCGCCAATCCGCCGCCGACCAGCACCGCCAAAATCCCCGCGGTCATGCGCTGTCCGGCCAAGCTCTCCGGCGCCTCGGCATCGTCCTTGCCCGCCGTGAGCAAAGTCACCACAAAGAGGAACAATACCATGATGGCTCCGGCATAAATAATCACTTGCGCCGCCGCCAGAAACTCCGCCGACAGCAAAATATAGAACACCGCCAACGACAAAATATTCACGATGAGAAACAGCGCACTGTGCACCGGCTGGTGCGCCACCACTACCCCAATGGCGCCCACCAGCGCACAAATCGCCAAAATGATAAAGGCCGTCACGACGTTACTTCACCTCATTTCCGAATGGCCGGCCTAAGCCGCTCTTCCTTGTCGGCTATCATTGTCTCGCGGTCGTACGCAGCCAGTTCGTTGAACGGCGTCAGCCGCACCGCATTGGTCGGGCATGCCTCTTCGCACATACCGCAAAAAATGCACCGAATGAGGTCGACCTCATAATCGACCGAATAGCGGCTGGTCCACGACACCGGGGTCCCGCCCGGAGCCTCCGCCGCCACCACGCGTATCGCGTGCGCCGGACAGACCGCCTCGCACAGGCCGCAGCCCACGCAGAGTTCATGCCCTTCTTCGTCTTTGGCCAGCATATGCTTGCCGCGAAATCGCGGAGAATACTCGCGACGCTTTTCCGGATACGGGTACGTGTCCCGTGGCTCAGACAGCGCCTTCAGTGTGGTCCCCATTCCTTTCGCAATGGCCTTAATCCCGTCCAGCATCAAATCCCTCCTTCACAAATACCACACCAATGGTGAGACTACAGCACACCGGAAATGAAAGCCGCCGTTCCCAAAAAGTAAATCAGCGCCGCCGGCAGCAAGAACTTCCAGCCAAAGTTCATCAGCTTGTCATAGCGAAAACGCGGCAACGTGGCGTGTATCCAGATGAAGACAAAGAGGAAGATGGCCACCTTAATGAAAAACCAGATAATCGGCGGGAGCCACGGGCCCAGCCAGCCGCCGAAGAACAAGGTTACCGCCAAGCCGCTGACCGTAATC
>JAJZKJ010000131.1 GCA_021804195.1 Acidobacteriota bacterium | reverse complement strand
TGCCGGTGGGATCGCCAGCGTTGCGGCACATGCGTCAATGATGGCCGCGAGCAGTATACATCAAATTGCGTCATCAAAAAAAGGGAGCCTGGCCCAAGCCAAGCTCCCGAATTGTACACAGGTAAAACAATACCGTGCTTTGGTGTTAGACCTTAGTTGCCGCGTGGAGGTGGCGGTGGTCCGTTGCCTTTGTGGCGATGGCCATGGCGGCCGCCATTTTTCAATGTAATGGTGCCGGCATCGGCGGTTCCACCGGCGGTTACTTCTATCGGCTTGCGTACAAAGCCATGCCCGGCACCTCGGCTGAACACCATGATGCGGTACTTGCCGACGGGGGCGTTGTTGACGGTAAACGTGCCATCATCAGCCGTTGTCGTCATTCCGACAGTCATCCAGCGAGTCTCGCCAGGCTGAAGCTTGGGTGCCCCATGGCGCCGCCCATGATGCCTCTCCTGCTGCATGCCAGCCGGGATTTCGATGAGTCGCACCATGGCACCGCCGACCGCGTTGCCGCTGGAATCAACCACTTTGCCGGTGATGCTGCCGGTGCTGGCACTGCCGTCGGCAGCGCGTGAAATGGACGTTGAAGAGATCAAGCCAACGCTGATCGCTCCGATCAACGCCAGCATCCAGTAAGAGAATCGGTTCATGGTAGCTCCTTTAAAAAGCATGAAAAAACCGCAAAGTTAGTGCTCGGCACATGCCGATCGGTTTCAAACATTGGGGCGTTTTGCCTTGGCAAAACGCCGATCAACAACGCCAGCCGTGACAATACTTAGGGGCTTCTATTGCCACGGTTGGCACTCCCGCTGTCAAAGCCTAACGCTCGTAGCGGGCGTAAGTTTCAGCCGCGCAGGAAAAGTTATGCAACAAACGTTATTATGCCTGCCTATGATGCGTTTTAGCTGCTTTATTCGCGGGGTGCTCTGCGGTGGCTTGGTCATTTTGTCCTTACCGGGGTGTAGCCGGCAGAGGCCGCAAGATTCATCCGGTTTGCCGTCTATGCCGTCAACCACCCTTGTCAGCCTGCGCAAAAACCCGCTTAGCCGCCAACAGTGGCGCAGTATTGCGCCGTCGGGCCATGTAATAGATACCCTGCACTACCGCCTGTATACGACGCTGGCGAGCCGTTTGGAACGACAGCGGCTGGGAAGGTTGCTGGAGGCGGATTATCACCAGTTTCTACAATTTGTGCCCCAGGCCAGGCCCGCATTGCCGATGGTTGGGTTCGTATTTGCCAATCGCGCCCAGTGGGCCGACTTCAGTTACCGAACCACTGGCGTAAATGCTCAAATCTATATGGATATTGTGGCTGGCGGGTATACCCAGGATGGGGTCTTTGCCACCTATCGCTTCAGCGATGCGGGCATGTTATCGGTGGCGGCCCATGAGGCGTGGCATCAGTTTGCGTTTTTGGCGCTGCGCAATCGTCTTCCCGCCTGGTTGGATGAGGGCATGGCCACTCAATACGAGGCATTTACCTGGCGGAAGGTGGATGGAATAGCTGTGCCGCAGTTTAAGCCATGGTTTAACCGGCCTCGATGGCTGGCCCTGCGTTTGGCTGTTCGTGGAGGACCAAATACATTGTGGACGCTGCGGCAACTCATTAGTACGCAGGCCGGCGCTGTGGTTACCCAACCCCAGTCGCGCGTTAACGCCTATTATGGCCAGATATGGTCGCTTGGATTATTTTTGGAGCACAGTCGCTATCGGGTTGGCCTGCTGCGGTTGCTCGCGGCGGCGAAGGCTGGCACGCTGACCGAGGCGCTGGTCAACAGCGACCTTACAGCGCAGGATGTGGCGAGTGCCGATATTCGATGGAACAGCATTGCCGGGCCAATTTATTTCCGGCGGTACATTTCCAGTCATATTGCCGCAATGCAAAAAAAGTACCTCCGATTCATTCAAGAGTTAACCGCCCAATGGCCGCCAACCAGCTTTGGCCCAAACTAAATTGCTTGCTGAGCAAACATCGTACGAAAGCTTTAAGGAAACATCATGCTCTGGCCGCTGTGGCTCATTTTTCTTTTTGTCTCGCTCGTTGCGGTAGCCGCGGACTGGCTATTTGCCCATGGCGATGCGACGGCCCGGCGCGGCAAGGTCGCCACCTTGATGCCGCTGCTTGCGGCCATTGTGTTTTCAATATGTTTGTGGCTTTCGGTTGCGGCAGGCTGGTTCGGCGGTGGCCTAGGGATCGCACCTGCGGTCGCCGCACCGCAAAGTCAGAGCCACAATACCAGCACAGACGCCGTACCTGGTGGTGTGGGCGCCCCGGTACCATTGATAGATGCAACCCATCCAGTTGCCGCATTTTGGACGGGGTACATTCTGGAGCTTTCGCTCAGTGCTGATAACGTCATGCTTTTTGTCATCATCATGCAGGCGTTTGCGGTGCCGCGAGCGCAGGAGGCTTATGTGCTTTTCTGGGGCATTGCCGCGGCATTGTTATTGCGTGTGGTGTTTATTGCCAGCGGGTTGGCGCTGGTGTTGCACGTATCCTGGGCGCTGGGAGCCATGGGCGCGATGCTGGCGGTGGCGGGCGTGCTTATGCTGCTGCGTAAGGGGCCTCTTCAACCCGGCGAAAGCCGCTTACTGCGTTGGATGCAGCGTGTGCTGCCGCTGGCGGAGTGGCAGTCGAGCCGGGTGTGGCTGGTGCGCACGGAAGGTAAAACCAAAGTGACGCCGCTGCTGGCGGTCATTGCGGCTCTGGCGCTAGTGGATGTGATGTTTGCATTTGATTCTATTCCGGCCATCTTCGGCATTACCACGGTGCCTCTGCTGGTGGTAAGCAGCAATGTGCTGGCGGTATTGAGTCTTCATCGCTTTTATTACCTGTTGGCGCCGCTGGTGCCGCGGCTGCGTTATTTGAAGTTTGGGCTGGCGGTGATTCTGCTTTTTATCGGCCTGAAAATGGCTCTGCCGGAGGCAAGCTCACTTGTGGGGCATCCGGTGAAACTCAAGATTCCGCTGGGGGCGTCGCTGACATTCATGGCTGTGGTGCTGGCCGCCAGCGTGCTGGCTTCATGGTGGCGGGGGCGCCAATAGCTGCAGGTTGCTGCGCATCATAAGTGTTTTGGTTCATCGGTGCCGGCATCATCAAGTTTAAATAAATGTTCCATTGCCTTGACCAGCGTAACGCGGTCGGCGGTCATGTCTGGTGCGCTAAGCTGTGTTACCGGATGATGCAAAAGCTTGCTGATCACGCGATGCACCATCTTGCCCACCGCTTGGCGCTGTTCAGTTGTAAGCCCCGGCTGAGCGGCCAAAAGCTCCTGCAGTTCCACATGGCCGATGTGGTGGCAATGCTGATACAGCGCCTTTACCACCGGCCCGATATTTCGCGCCCCGAGCCAGTGCACAAACTCCTGCTCATGCCGCTGCAGCAGTTGCATGGACTGATCCACCGCCTGCGTGCGTCGGGCATGGGTTTGCGTCACCACTTTCTCAAGGTCATCCACGTTATACAGGTATACATTAGAGAGCTTGCCGACGCCGGCTTCGACATCGCGCGGCACCGCTACGTCTACCATCACCAGAGGGCGATAGCTTCGCTGGCGCACAATGCCGCGCATGCGCTCCGTCGTGAGCAGTGGCTCGGTTGCGCCGGTGCCTGTAAGAACGATATCGGCCTCAACAAGGTGCGGGTCAAGCTGCGCAAAGTTTGCAATAGAGCAGTCGTATTGTGCCGCGATGGCGGCGGCTTTTTCGGCAGACCGGTTGGCTACAACTATTTTGCCGGGTTTCAGCGCTGCCATGTGCCGCAGCATGAGGGCCGCCATCTTACCGGCGCCGATCAGCAGTACCACCTTGTTATCGAAGCGGTCGAAAACGCTTTGTACCAGATCCACGGCAACGCTGGCCACCGATACGCGCCCGCCGGCAAGGTCGGTTTGTTCGTGTACGTCTTTGGCGGCGGCCAAAGCCCGTTGAAACATGGCATGAAACACCGGCCCGACAGCGTTGGCCTGCACGGCAAGCTGGTAAGCCTGTTTTACCTGCGAAAGAATTTGGGTTTCGCCCAGCACCATCGAGTCAAGCGAACTGGTTACCGCAAAAAGGTGCCGCACCACGGCTTCATCACGGCGCTCATAGGTGTGGCCGACAAGCTGAGATGAATCTATCCCATGAAAATCGGCGAGAAATGCTTTGAGCCGCTCGGACGAAATCAAAGGAGCCGATGAGGTCTTGGCAAGCTCGCTTCCGCCGGGCGCTGCGCAATAAAGCTCCACGCGGTTGCATGTGGCCAGAATCACGGCTTCAACTTCGGGCGACGCGGCGCGAAAACGAGCCAAAGCGTCTGCGACTTGATGGTTGTTGAAGGCGAGCCGTTCGCGCAGTTCCAACGGGGCTGTGCGATGGTTGAGACCGACCATCAGCAGTTCGTCGGCGGGGCGGTTGTTGTGCGAATGGTCGGTCACGAATGAGGCACCCAGTTAACAGCCGCGAAAACAGCCAGAAGCAACGCAAAGCCAAGCAGACAAAGCCATGCAGCCCGAGCGCCGCGCAACGATGGCGCAATTTTAATGTGCAGGAGCAAAGCAAAAAGGACCCATGCCACAAAAGTCAAAATAAATTTGGGTGAAAGAATCAGCGCCTGCAGGGCGGTGCTGGCCGTTGATGTTTCGATGGTGCGCAGGATGCCGGTGATGGCTGCAATGGTAAGCAGCGGAAAGCCCAGGACAATCGCGTGGCGAATGAACTTTTCAAGGCTCGCCAAGGACGCCATGGGCAGCACACGCTGCTTGCGCCGCAATTGCCGGTCAGCCAGCAGGTACGCTACGCTGCCGGCGGCGCCAGCGGCAAAGCAGGCTGTTCCCAAAATGACGGCTCCAACATGAATGGCCAGCCACGGGTCCGTCGCCCTGAATTGGCGGTAGCCTGCGAGGCTTAAACCGCCGGCCAAAAGCAGCAGTGCCGCAGCGGTGGGCAGCAGCAGCATCGCCGGGCCGCGGATGGCATCGGCATTGCGCGACGCCTGAAAGTATAGCCATAGCAATGCCAGCAGCAGCACCAGCAGAATAAAGGCATCAAAACCATCAGACAGCGGCAGCGAGAAGCGGTGGGCCGCAATGGCCCGCCAAGTCAGCACCACCGCGCAGGCCAATGTGCCGGCGATGGTGGTAAACAGCGGTAGCCGGTAGGGAGCAGCTGGCTCGCCCTGCATGGCAGCAGGGGGGCTGGCGGTTGCAATAGCACCGTCGCCGCGTTGAAGCAATCGCCGCAGGCGCATCCAGAATGCCGCCGCAAAACACGCGCTGGCTGCGGCAACCAAGGCCAGTTCCGGCAGGCTGATGTGAATAAATTGGCCATTTGATTGTTGCATAGTTTATTCAGGCCTCATGGCCGCTGTATTTATGCTGGGGCGTCGGCCGGGCTGGGAGGTTCTAGCGCGGCCTCCTGAATCCAGGTGGCGGCCAGCCTGTTCGCCGCTTCAGAGCCTAAGCGTTCCAGCATGGCGATCATTGGTTCACCTGAAAGCCTGCGCAGCACCTTGCTGCGGGCAGTTGGCGAAGGTACGTTCAGCACCACCTGCCGGCGCCACTGCTGCATAAGACCGGCGAGTTCAACCAGAGCCGGGTCCACCTGATCGCCCAAGTCATGGCAGATTTTGGCGGCCAACGTCGGCGATGCGCCGCCGGTGCTTACCGCCACCGTAACGCATCCGCGGCGCCAGTGCGATGTGCCGACAAAATCTCCGTGTTCCGGCTTGTCGCATCGGCAGCATAAAATGCCCGCGGCCCCTGCGTCCAGCCCCACCTGCTGATTAACCACCGTTGCGTTGGTGGCGGCAAAGATCAACCGCCAACGCGTGGCGGCCGTACCCAGCACCAGCCGCGTATCGTAGGGTTGATCAAGAATTTGAATATCACTGGTTTGCTTAAATAAGGGCAGCACGCGCGGGCTTACCACGGTAATGTGGGCCCCCGCCGCCAAAAGCGAGGCGGTTTTGCGCCACGCCACGTCGCCGCCGCCCACAATAAGCACGGGCTGCGTGTTTAAGTCTAAAAAAACTGGATACAGCGCTTCAGCCATAGCACCTTATTATAGCCGATTGGCCGCGACAGGTGTGCATCCCCCACATGGCACCGCGCATGGCCGCAAAGGGAGCCGGCTGCGGTGGGCGGCTGTACGGGGCGGGTTGTTGCAAAGGCGCCGGCCGCGCTTTCGCCTCGGCGAAGTTTATGATAAAACCTTGCGGGTTAATGCGCGATGGACTCGCACTAGCTTCCTCCAGCAAGATAGGGTTCTTATTCATGCCGAAACGCACCGATATCAAAACCATCCTCATCATAGGCTCCGGGCCTATTGTCATTGGTCAGGGCTGTGAGTTCGACTACTCGGGCACGCAGGCCTGCAAAGCGCTTAAAGAAGAGGGCTATCGCGTCGTACTCGTTAACTCCAACCCCGCCACCATTATGACCGACCCCGAAATGGCTGATCGCACCTATATTGAACCCATCACCGTCGAAGCCAGAT
>JAJZKJ010000130.1 GCA_021804195.1 Acidobacteriota bacterium | reverse complement strand
GCCGATGTCCTGACCCGCCGCCGGCCGGCAGCGCACCCCGCTTTATACTGGAAACCATGGCGTATGCCGACCTGCGGGAATTCATCGCCGCGCTGGAACGCGCGGGCGAGCTGAAGCGCATCCGCGCTTCGCTGTCACCCTTGCTTGAAATTCCCGAAGTGGCCGACCGGGTCGTGAAACGCTCCGGCCCGGCGCTCCTGTTCGAGCAGCCGGAAGGCTACCCCAACCGCCCGCTGCTGATCAATCAATTCGGCACCGCCCGCCGCATGGCCATGGCCCTGGGCGTGGAAAATGTGGATGAAATCGCCGGCCGGCTGCGCGGCTATCTTGAAATGCGCCCCGCCGAGGGCCTGCTGGGCAAATTGAAAATGCTGCCCCAGTTGGCCGAAATGGGAGCCTTCTTTCCCCGCACCGTCAGCCGCGGCCCCTGCCAGCAGGTGATCCGGGAAAAAGATTTTTCCCTGCTCGAGTTTCCCGTCCTGCAGTGCTGGCCCGAAGATGCCGGCCGCTTCATCACCCTGCCCTGCGTTTTCACCCGCGATCCCCTCACCGGCCGGCGCAATGTCGGCATGTACCGGCTGCAGGTTTTTGACCAGACCACCTGCGGCATGCATTGGCAGATCCACAAGCATGGCGCCGAGCATCAGCGTGAAGCCCTGCGTCAGAATCCCGGCGCGGTCCTGCATCTGGGCCGCGATCATGCCCTGGGCGCGGACGCGCTGCCCCCCGTTCCCCCCGGCGGCCGGCGGCTTCCCGTCGCCGCCGCCATCGGCACCGATCCCGCCGTCACCTTCGCCGCCGTGCTGCCCGCCCCTCCCGGACTCGATGAAATGCTGCTCGCCGGCTTTCTGCGCCAGCAGCCGGTGGAAATGGTCCGCTGCCATACCGTGGACCTGGAAGTTCCCGCCGGCGCCGAAATCGTGCTCGAAGGCTATGTGGATCTCGACGAACGCCGCCTCGAAGGCCCCTTCGGCGATCACACCGGTTTTTACTCCCTCGCCGATCAATATCCCGTTCTGCACGTAACCTGCATCACCCATCGTCAGGACCCCATTTACGCCACCACCATCGTGGGCAAGCCGCCCATGGAAGATGGCTTCATGGGTCAGGCCATCGGCCGCATTTTCCTGCCTCTATTGCAGTTGCAGCTGCCTGAAGTCACCGATATTCACATGCCGCTCGAGGGCTGTTTTCATCACCTGATGATCGTGGCCGTCAAAAAATCCTATCCCGGCCAGGCCCGCAAGGTCATGCACGGCCTGTGGGGACTGGGCCAGGCCATGTTCACCAAATGCATCATCGTCGT
This sequence comes from Acidobacteriota bacterium, assembly GCA_021804195.1. The sequence continues at coordinate 5,182 of JAJZKJ010000130.1, read as the reverse complement.
GGATCACGATGTGGATATTCACGACCCGCGCGCCGTCGTCCTCCACGCCTGCAATAACATTGACCCCGAACGCGATATCCAATTTACCCTCGGCCCCATTGACGCGCTCGACCACGCCTCGCGGCTGCCCAACTACGGCAGCAAAATGGGCATTGATGCCACCCGCAAATGGCCGAGCGAGGGCTTTGCCCGCCCCTGGCCCAGCGAAATTATCATGGACCCGCAAACCCGGGCGAAGATTGACGCCCTCTGGTCCTCTCTCCAGCTTTAATTTTCTTGTTGCTTGCGCCCGCGCCTCGAAATCAGCCGTGCGTTTTTACTGCCCGGCTTCTGCTTCTTCCCACGCCTTGGGCTGGCGGCCTTCATCGCGGTGCCAGACCCGGTCATAGATATAGCGGTCGCTGACCGAGCCCAGGCTCTGGTTATAGAGCACCGGCGCGCCGGCGGCATACCGCAGTTCGCGGTTGAATTCATATAACGCGCGCAGATCGGCCGCGCCCGCCGGCACTTCGCGATCGGCGGTTTTTAGAAATTTCTGATAGCCGCGGTCAATCAGCCGCGCCAGCTCGCCCGCCACAATCCGCCCCGGAGGCGCGAAAAATTCGATTCCGCTCCCCTCCTTGCGCTTCAGCCCCGCCGCGCAGCCATGATGCCGCACAAAAATGCGGCCGGGCTGATCCGCCGGCAGAATTTCAAACCCCAGCGCCTGCAGCTTCTGCCGCAGCGCCTCGAGTGGATCCGTTTTGCGTCCTGGCATATTCCTTCATTATCGTTCAATCCGGCGTTTCGGACGTGCCGCTCGCCCCTCCGGTTTACATGTGCGGGCTTTTGCACTCCCTGTAGTGATTTTCATATCCACTGGATGTTGCATAACAATTCGCTATATAATCGCGTCACTGCCCAGGTGAGCCCAACGTGATTGCGCCGGAAAGTCTGTTTCCGGCAAAGCGGATTTGCGATGCGTTCTTTCGTTTTGGATGGCCTGTTGGCGCTGGTGTTATGCATGGCGCTGACCTGGGTGCTGCGCCACCTGGCCCATTATTTTGGCTGGCTCGATCACCCCGCCCCGCCCCGCAAGCTGCAGGCCCAGCCCATTCCCCGCATCGGCGGCGTGGGCGTCATGCTGGCGGCCGGACTGGCGGTGGTTACACTGCGCTGGTGGCAGTATCGCTACGACCGGCCGCATTATCTGCAAACCACCAACCTGCATGTCCTGCTGTTTCCGCTGTTGCTGGTTTTTCTCACCGGACTGCTCGACGATCTCATCAATCTGCGCTGGTGGATCAAGCTCGCGGCCGAAGCCGCTGCCGCGCTCTGGCTCGCCCATTCCGGCTGGCTCGTTCACCTGCCGCTGTTGCAGCGCATCAGCCCCGGGCTGGCGAACCATCTCAGCGCTCCGATCACTGTGCTCTGGTTGCTGGTCTGCGCCAACGCCATGAATTTAATTGACGGCATGGACGGACTGGCCTCGGGCATCGCCCTGCTGGCGACGCTGACGCTGATGATGGCCGCCATGATCACCGGCAATTTTGCTCTGTTGATGCTGACATTGCCTCTGGCCGGAGCGCTGATTGGATTTTTAGCATTTAATTTCAACCCGGCCACCATCTATCTCGGCGACTCCGGCAGTCTGACCATCGGCTTCCTGCTCGGAGCCTTCGGCATCATCTGGTCGGAAAAATCCACCACCCTGGTGGCCATGACCGTGCCGGTCATGGCCCTGGCGCTGCCGTTGTTCGATACCGGCCATGCAATCATTCGCCGCTGGCGCCGGGGTAAATCGTTGTTTGCCCCCGATCATGACCACATCCATCATCAGTTATTGCGTCTGGGCGTGGGACCGAAACGGGCCGTGATATTGCTCTACGCCGTGGCCGGCGCGCTGGCCCTCGGCTCGCTGGCCATTCAGCGGCGCTTTGACGCTGAACTGGCCCCCACCGTGCTGGCATTAAGCGCGGCCGCCTGGTTCGGCATCCAGGCTCTGGGCTTTGAGGGCATGCAGCCGGAAGGCGAGCGCGCCGACCGCATCAGTTTGCGCCGCGCCCTCGCCCGGCTGGCCGCCGTTCAAACCACCGCGGAGCGCCTCGCCAATGCCGCCGATGGAGAAGCAGCCTGGCTGGGCATTTGTTCCATGGCCTCCCAGGTAGGCGCCACGTACTGCGCCATGGAATGGAATTCCGGCTGGTACCGCCAGGTCAATTTAGCCGAAATGGAAACGTCCGCCCCGCATTGGAAAATGGAAATTCCGATTCTGGATGAGGCCGGCGCCCATCTGGGCCTTTTGGTTCTGGCCTTCGGCCGCCAGGCCAATTTGAGCTCCATTGCCGCCGGCAAGGTAGTGGCATTATTTCAATCCAGCCTGGCCGCCGCGGGCAGCCGTTTGCTTGTCGCTCTCCAGCAGCAAGCCGCCGCCGCGGGTAAAGAGTAAAATCATTGCGAGCCGCCGTGTTGCTGCGCGCTCTTTCGCATGGCCAGCGCTCCCTCTCTGAATACCCCGGCCGTTTCCGGCGATTCTCGCTTGCGCTGGGTGCTGCCCGGTTTCATTCTGGCTGAAATCGCTACCCGCTTGTTGCTCCTGGTGGGCAACAGCGGCCCCCTCCGTATCGTCTTCCGTTTTGGCGTCTTCGGCTCCAGTCTGGCTTTGTTATTCTTGCTGCCCTGGCGCGGCCGCCGTCATCCCTCCAGTGGCGCCTTGCTGTGGGTCATGATCGTGATCGGATTCGCGCTCCTGAATCCGCAAACCAATACCCTGCTCTCCGGCCTGGCGCAAGCCGTAATGTATCTGGCCATCCTTTCTCCCGCCTGGTGGGTGCCGCGGCTCGAGGTGGATGAATCCATCATGCGCAGGACCATCATCCTGCTCTGGCTTTTTTATGCCCTCAGCGCTTCTTTCGGCGTCCTGCAAGTCTATTTCCCCGGCCATTTTCAGCCCCCGCTCTCGCCCGTGGTGCAGGCCCTGGGAGCTTTTAAAGCTGGCTTGAAAATTCAGCTGGCCAATGGCAAATATATCTACCGCCCCATGGGCCTGACCGATACCCCGGGCGGCGCCGGCGTGGCCGGCCTGTGGACGATTCTCTTCGGCCTCGGCTTAACCCTGACCGCGCAAACCAAATCCTGGCTGAAAGCTGTTGCCCTGGGCAGCATGAGCGTTGGCGTGCTCTGTATTCTGCTCTGCCAGATCCGTTCGGTCATGGTCATGCTGGCCATCATGATGGTGGTGCTGGCGGGCACCATGGCCTGGCGCCAGCAATGGATGCGTCTGGCCCGCTGGGCCATGCTCCTGGTCGTGCTGCTGGGGGGCAGTTATCTCTGGGCGCTGCAGGTCGGCGGATCGGCCATTACGCAGCGCCTGCAGACCCTCACCGGCAGCCACGGCAAAAGTCAAAAGGAAAATCTCTATGAAGTGGACCGCGGTGAATTTCTGCAGGACACTTTCTCCATCTTCATGGCCAAATATCCCTTCGGTGCCGGCCTGGGCCGCTGGGGCATGATGAATTTTTATTTCGGCACCCAAAGCAACCCCAACAGCAAGCCTTTATATTCCGAAATTCAATGGTCGAGCTGGCTTTTCGATGGCGGCGTGCCCCTCATGGCCCTCTATACCCTGGCCATTTTTCTGGCCATGGCTTTTGCCCTGCGCATGTCGGCCGACCGCCGCATCAGCCAGGATTTGAATTTCTGGGCCTTGATCGTTTTGGCATACAACCTGGCGTGTTTTGCCGACTGCTTTGATTACACCTACTTCGCCGGCGAGAGCGGCATGATGTTCTGGTTTCTCAACGGCATGATCTTTACCGTCTGGCTGCAGAGCCGCAAACAGAAAACCCGCCCGCAGACCCCGGCTGGCTCTTCCCTGTTCTGGCCCCAGACATGGCAGGGCTGGCTGCCGCGGCCGCTCAATCCGCCGCCCTCAGCCCCGGCGGATTCAGTGACTCATGTCTGACTCCCCGCCGTTCATTTGCTTATTTCCATCATTTGGACTATATTTGAGCCAGTGTCCGCTTTCCTCCCTGACCGCAACCGGATGGGAGATGCACATGACTTTTATACTCGCGTTACTCCTCTTCGGCGCCGGCGCCCAGCCACGCCCGCCCGTGCGCTCGCTGGCAATCTTGTCCCTGGGACAGTTCGGCCAGAGTCCGAATCAGAATCAGCCGCAGAACCGGCATCTCGGGGGGTTCGGTGGGTTCAATGCCAATTCCAACCAGAATCATTGGTCACCGGGCAAGAATAATTTCAATAGTAATAATTCCAGCGGCCTCGGAAATTTAGGCTCTCATCCGTTCTCATTTGACAGCCACGGTCATGATAACGGCTGCGGCAATAACTTCACCGACAGCGGGGGCGGACAAGGCAGCAACGGTGATAACGGCGGAAATGGGAATGGCGATTGTCATCATCATCATCACCGTTGCGATGAAGACCACCCCTCGCCCGAAAACCCCACTTGGATCCTGGGCTTGCTGGGCTTCGCCGGCCTGTACTTCACCCGCAAAAAGCTGAATTAATTCTTCGTCTTTTTCTTCTTGAAGCGGGCATCTGCTTCTGGCCCCCGCGTCCGGATTGCTTCAGGATAAAGCCCGGTTTTTTATCTCACGCCCGCGGCGCGGCGCACTTCCCGCAGTAGTTTTTCCGCCTGTGCCCGGGCCTTTTCCCCGCCCTCATCCAGGGCGGCATGCAGCCGTTTGCGGTCGCCCAGCCAATCCTGATACCGCCGCCGCGGCTCGGCCAGCTCGCGCTCCAGCACCTCCGCCAGCGCTTGTTTCACCGCGGCCCATCCAGTGCCACCCTGGCGCAGCCGTGCCGCCATTTCGTCGCGCTCGGCCGGCGTGGCGAAATGACGGAAAAGCTGAAACGGCAGCGCGGTCTCGGGATCTTTCGGCGCCTCCACCGGCGTGGAATCCGTGGGAATGCGCATAATCAGCTTGCGCAGCCCTTGGGCCTCGCCAAATAGCGGCAGCACGTTGCCGTAGCTTTTGCTCATCTTGCGGCCGTCGGTGCCGGGGATGGTCTCAACCTCGGCTTGAATCAAGGCTTCGGGCACGGTGAGAATTTCACCATAGGCGCGATTGAAATTCATCGCCAGGTCGCGGCAGATCTCCACATGCTGCTTCTGATCGCGGCCTACCGGGACCCACTGCGCGCGAAAGGCCAGAATGTCGGCCGCCATCAGCACCTATCC
>JAJZKJ010000129.1 GCA_021804195.1 Acidobacteriota bacterium | reverse complement strand
CCTGTTTCAAGCGGCGCCACGCTGACCACCGATCGTATTTTCGACGCCTTTTATGCCGATCCGCGCGCCGGAAAAACTTTTTATCACGGTCATACTTTTACCGGCCATCCCCTGGCCTGCGCCGTGGCCGTTGCTTCCCTGGATTTGTTCGCGCGCCGCCATCTGCTGGAACACACCGCGGCGGTGCGCGAGGTGCTGGCCGCTGGTCTGGCGCCATTGAAAGACCATCCCCACGTGGCTGATGTGCGGCAAATAGGCTTGATAGCGGCCGTTCAAATTGTCAAAAGCCGCCCCACAGGTGAACTTTATCCTCCCCATTGGCGGATCGGCGGGGAATTGTGCACGCGGGTGCGATCCCAGGGATTGATTCTGCGCCCATTGGCCGACGTGCTGGTGCTTATGCCGCCCCTGGCCATCCAGCCTGAAAACGCCCGACGAATGGCCGAAATTGTGGTAAAATCGTTGAGTTGGCTGCCGGAAATCGTCCGGCTCAAAGAGGCGGGCGCCGCTTGAAACAGGTTGCACGCAAACACGCGGAATCAGACAACGATCCGTGGGAGATCCTGCGCGCCTGCGGCCAACCGGGGCTGTTTATCACCGCCACCGATACGAACATCGGGAAAACCACGGTTACCGCCGCACTGGCCGGCGCTTTTACCCGCCTGGGAGTGAAAGTTGGAATTTGCAAGGCGGTTGCCAGTGGCTGTCCGAGGCATCGACTCCGAGGCTCGGCGAGAGGCGCCGACGATGACAAACTGTTCTCGCCGGATGCGGCGATTGCGGCGAAGATGGCGGGCCTCGATCCGACCGATACGGAACTTCTCAAATTTCTCAGCCCCATCCGCTTTGCCGCGCCCGTTTCGCCGCATGTGGCGGCGCGCCTCGAACGGCGCCGACCGGACTGGCGGCGCCTGGCTGAAGCGATCGACTACTGGCGCCGCCATTGCGAGTTGCTTTTGGTGGAAGGCGCCGGTGGCTGGTTGGTGCCGCTCGACGACAATCTTTTTACCGTTGCGGATCTGGCGATCATTCTGGCTTTACCCGTGGTGGTGATAAGCACGGCCTCTCTCGGAACTCTCAATCACTCCTGGCTGACGGTTGAATCCATTCGCAGCCGGCGACTGCCCCTCGCCGGCCTGGTGGCCAACCGGGTACGCCAGCCGCCCGACCTCATCGCCGCCACCAACCTGGAGGAGATGCCGCGATTGATGCGCACGCCCCTGTTGGCCGCCCTGCCGGAGACAACCATGGGGCGAAAAGGTGATATTCCCGCGTCTTTGGTCGAGGCGCTGGCGCCTTTTGCCGAACAATGGTGGCAAAACTACGGTGGATCATCTGCCGGAAAACCGCGCTCTTACTCCAGAATTCCCGGCCGGGGTGGGGTAAGCAAAGTAACCGTCTGCCCGGACGGCGGCGCGTCGGTCGCGGGTCGATCAACCGGCAGAACGGCGGCCGCGGCTGCTGGTTCGCCGGCCGTTTCCGCCGGTGACATTTTGTACTCGTTCTGAAAGATCATGCCAATCTTAAACGCGGCTACTACAAGCCATCCGAAGAGAACCACATAGATACCCAACGCCAGCGTGGTTGGAATAAGCACAATGACCAGGGCAAAACTCACAAACATTATGGTTAAGCCGTAACAGATCAGGACCGCCTTTCGCACGGAAAATCCGTATTTGAGCAGGAAATGGTGGAAATGACCGGAATCGGGCGAGAATATCGGCCGCCGATTGAGCTTGCGGCGAATGATCGCCAGAAGAGTATCCAGCAGCGGCAGCCCAAAAATAACGACCGACGCCAGGAACCAGCGGAAAATGCCGTCGTTGCCAAAGAGAATAATCATGGCGCCGCATACGTAGCCGAGAAACATGCTTCCGGTATCACCCATAAAGATCATGGCGGGATTGAAATTGAACGGCAGGAAGCCCAGGACCGCTCCGAGCAGAGCCAGGCTCAAGGTAATGCGCGCGGGATTCAGCGACGCAATTCCCGGGGAAACCAGGCCATTGGACGCCAGATATACCGAAAGGAAAAGATAACCCGCCGCCATAATGCCCGTTACCCCGCTGCACAGACCGTCTAACCCATCAATCAGATTCATGGCGTTGCAGGCGCCCATGATGATAAACACCACCAGAGCGGCGCTGAACATGCTGGCCATGGTCAGGTAAAAACCGGGAGCCATCTGTTGAATCGGCCCGATAAGACCGTGCCGTTCAAGCGGAAAAACAAACATGTTCGCCAGATCGACTCGAACGCCGAAAAAGCCGGACCGGTTTACGCTTAAGAAAAAAAGCAATACCGCCCCGAGGAACTGCCCAAAGAGTTTGAGTCGTGGCGTGAGGCTGTATACATCGTCGATCAGGCCGAAAATCATGACGATCCCGGCTCCGGCGATTACGCCCGGCGAGACTTGTACGCCGCTGGCCAGGGTTGGGTCCATGCCCGGCGGATGAACGGTGATCGACACAAGCACCCCGGCGACCCAGCCGAGAAAAGTCGCCACTCCGCCAAGATAAGCGATGGGGCGCGCATGAATTTTTCGCTGGCCATCCGGCTCATCAATCACCCCGTGCTTGAGAGCCAGGTAGCGCATCAGCGGGGTAAGAACCAGTGTCACCAGGAAAGAGACAAAAAACACCGGCATGTACGGTTGGAGCGTTGTCACAAACGAAGGCATGTCGAACTGGGCGACCAACATCATAAACCGCCCCTGTCGTTTCCATTCCACAACACCCCGCTCGCGGGGAGATCGCGCGCGTGCTTTCCTCGCCGGGGATCATCCATTGATTTTATTAGCATACTCTTAATTACCAGACATTTGCAAATCTTTTCCTGGAAGGGGGTGTATCCCTTCCGCGGCGTGGAGTATAATCATTGCGTTTTAGACGGGTGTTGGCATGGCTGGAGCGGATTCTTCGAGCGTTCCGGGGCAATTGTCGCGCACCTATGCCGCCGGTGCGGTTGGTGCGGTGGCGAACATGTTCGCCGCGTGGCTGCTTGCCAAGACGGGCGCCTTCGCCCTGCTGGGCTGCCGCATCGCCATTGAACCGACCAAGGAATGGATTTATTCGCGCCTGGTATGGGGCGGCATATTTGGTCTGTTTTTTGTCCTGCCCATTTTGTCCAATTCCGTCGTCAAACGCGGCCTTCTGCTGGGCTTACTGCCGGCGTTTTTTCAGTTGCTGGTGGTCTTTCCGATCCTTCTGCACAAGACCATTCTCGGCCTTGATCTGGGCTATACCACGCCGGTGTTTGTCATTGTTCTTAACCTGATCTGGGGACTCGTCGCCGCCGGCTGGCTGCAGATGACGGGCTGAACGCCCGCTTCCGTCCGCCGGTTGGAGCTTATCCGGATCGGCTCTATGGCCGGTTCTTTATTCCGCAACTATTTCTAAACGTCCGAATAGTCCCGGCGCAGCGGGACCGGCGTGGTGCGCCATCCCGCTTCTTGATTATCAGAACCATATACGGTCTACGTCCTAAAAAAGATTGGCGGCGATTTTCGTTTATTTTTCGCGACTCTTTGATGCGATAGATATTCATGTACACGTTGAATTGTGCGGTTCCGAAAATCGCACCATATCGCGGAACCGTACAGCGCAGATCGTTTTGTTCGCCGCCAAAATCCGCCGCTCTCTTTGCATTCGCGTTGCGGTCGGGCGGCGCGGGCAAATCCAATCGGGTTTTCGGGGCTTGGCCCGAAACAACTGGAGGATTCAGAGATGAAAAATTGGCGGAAAATCTCCACCGATGGTTACACGCTCGAAATTCCAGCGGAGTTTACCAGCGAGATAAGACCGGACGGACATTTGCTGATTCACGATCCTTCCGCAAGTGTGCGGATGGAATTCCGTTTCGCCGACGAGAACGGTCAGGCAGAGGGATCTGGCCGGGGAAATAGTTCGTCGTCGTCGGACATTCCCATAAGCTCGCGGGAAGCGAGAAGCCAGTTCCAACAATGGTTCCGGGAACTGCCGGTGATGGATATTCGGCGGCAACCGCAACTGGTAACGGGCGAGCATCATACGATGGTCACGGCCCAGGGTGTGGCGCGGCCGAAGAACATCACTGGATGGTTGCGGACCATCCTGAAAGTGAATCCCGATAGCCGGCAGGATTGGCGTTTATGGGCCGTATATGCGGGAGAGAGGACACTGCTGGTGACGGCGCACGGCCCGCGCCAGATGATGGCGCAGTTCCGCTCCACATTGGACGCCATCACCGCCGGTTTGTGTATCCACCCCGCGGCCGATGGGTTGAAAACGCCGTTTATTGAGGTGGTCGTGAACCTGGCCCGCCAGCAGGTGGGGGCGTCCTCGATCAGCGCGATCGACGATGACACACTGAGCGTCGGAGGCATGAGAATCAAAGTTTCTCCCCTGCACCAGACCTACCTGGAGCAACCCGAGGCGCTGGTCGACAACGTCAAACGATTCTTCGACGATCTGCTGGTGGAAAGCACCGACCGGGAGTCCGACGACAAGGGGTGGACGGGAGTTCGAAACAGCGTATTTCCGATCCTTCTGCCCCGCTCGCTGGTTGAGTCGATGGGACCGGACGTTGTCCGCGAGGAATGGATTAACTCGTTGATGATCTGCTACCAGTTTCGCCACAAGAGCAGCCCGATCACGCGCAGCGATTGCCGGCAATGGGGCGTCGACGGCGAGACGCTTCATGAGCACGCCATCAGCAATCTGCTGCGCCGGACGCGCGAATTAAGCATGACCGGCGGTCCCGCGGAAAATTACACCCTTTTCGGTTTCCCCCAGGAAGATTCGCTCAATTCGTCCCGCATGTTGCTGCCTCTGATTTATCGCCACCTGCGCCCCCATCTGGGCGTCACCTTTTATATGGCCGCGCCGGATCGCGACGTGCTGCTGGCTTTCGCGGCGGAAGATGAGAAGACCGTTGCCTGGTTGCGGCGGCAGGTGGAAATGCGATACGCCCAGGCGGCCCACCCGCTAAGCGACAAGCTTTTCCTGGCGACGCCGGACGGCATTGTCGGCGACGTGCAAACACCGGCGCCGGAAAATCCGCCGGAAGATTAAGAACCTGTCTCCATAGATTATCGAGGCCACGGCACCGGCCCGCCCCCTGCCTGCCGGCAGGCAGGGGTTCCCACCCGCCCGAATCAGGAAAAAGCCCTCGAAGATGATGAATCAGCCTGATTTTTACGGTTATTTTCGTCACGCCCGGGAAGATCGCCGCGTCGTCACCGTCCACCGAAGGACCTGGCGGATATTTTGCGGAAAGTGCGCTATAATAAAGTTGTGATTATGGGTTGTCGGGTCAAAAGTGTTCTATGTTTGTTGAGCGCCTGCTGACCGGATGCAAGCATGAGGCGGTCTGATGGCGTCGTCCAAAAGTTTTCTCCAGCGCACCCTTCGCGATGGCCGCAAGGTTCATCTTCGATTTTTTTATATGTTTGTATTTGCCGTGTTGCACATCCTCGCGCTGGTCGCTTTTCTCCCAATGTTCGTGAATCTTTCGGCTCTGGCGGTTTTTGCCGTCATGGCCTGGCTTTCCGGAGGGCTGGGCGTGACGCTCGGTTATCACCGGTTGCTTACGCACAGAAGTTTTGTCACCTATAAACCTATTGAATACGCGCTGGCCATTTTCGCGTGTCTCGCCTGGCAGGGAGGACCGGTGCAATGGGTGGGAACCCATCGCCTGCATCATAGCGAATCCGACGAACCGGGTGATCCGCATTCACCGCGCGATGGATTCACCTGGTCGCATATCCTGTGGATTGTTCACTCCGGGCGGCCGGGCGATGATCCGCGCCAACTCACGAAAGACATCCAGCGGGATCCGGTCTTGTGTTGGATAAACCGTTATTGGTATCTGCCGCAGTTTTTGCTGGCCCTGCTGCTGTTTGTTCTTGGCTGGAAATGGCTCGGTTCGCCCGCCGGTGGATTATCATGGGTGCTCTGGGGAGTCTGCGTACGTGTGGTGGTCATGTACCATGCGACATGGTTCGTTAATTCCGCGGCGCACACCTGGGGATATCGGAATTTTCCAACCAAAGACAACTCGCGCAACAACTGGTGGGTGGCGCTGCTGTCTTTCGGCGAGGGTTGGCATAACAATCATCATGCCCAGCAGCGTTCCGCTGCGCATGGGATGCGCTGGTATGAGGTTGATCTGACCTATTGGACCATTCTGTTCATGCGCGCCTGCGGTCTGGCCTGGAAGGTGGTCAAACCCCAGCGCCCCGGCGCATAACGCCATACGTTATCAGTTTTTAGGCAGTCCCTTGCCGTCGTCGGCGTCGTAGGCGCCGTCCCGCTCGGTCCCGCACAGATCGCACCGGGCTACGCTGAGCGCTTTGCCGGAGGACTCGTCCACGCTTGCCAGAATGCCGCATAAGCGGGGATCGCCGGTGGCTATTTCAAAGAAAAACGGCATCCCCGTAAGTAGATGTTTGAGCACGCGGTCTTTTCGCCGGCCCAAGACGCTCTCATACGGGCCGGTCATGCCCAAATCGGAGACAAAAGCCGTGCCGCCGGGCAGGACGCGGGCGTCGG
>JAJZKJ010000128.1 GCA_021804195.1 Acidobacteriota bacterium | reverse complement strand
GGCTTACGTGCGGTGCATATCCGAAAAGTGCCAATACACCAAAAGGAGCAGCCAGACCGTAAGCAGCCCCGGCCTGGATGAGATCCTGGCAGCCGTTCATGTTCTGAAGCTCGATGTGAGCGAGGTATTGAGACCAGGGGGCGACCTCACGCCACTTGGACAGCAATTGCTTGATTATTTTAAATTCAGGGCAGATGTTCTCAATACCAAGGCTCGGCACCACTTGATGGACGCGAAAAAGGCCAAGGCATTATACGAATTCGTTCGTGCGGAGCACAAACAGGTCAAAATAAAGGCCCCTTGGAATAAGCAAAAAGGGAAGAAGAAGGCCCCAGCTTATCTGTCAGCAATCGTTGCCATCCTCGTTCGGGCCAACGCGGCGGATTTTCCTTGCGATCTCGACCCGCGAGCCCTGACCACGATAACCAGGCAAGGCAAGGCGCTGCGCACCTTGGCCCGACGCCTGGACGGTGCCTTTCCGAGCACCGCGAATCCTATCGCAGTATGGGAAATCAAGGAATATTACTATACCACAACCTTTGGGAGCCGCGTTGCCAATGGCGTCTACGAATCCCTGCTCGACGGCATGGAACTTGAAGAATTGCGAGAACATGAGGGCGTGAAGGTTAAGCATTACCTGATTATTGACGCTCATTATACATGGTGGTCTTGTGGTAAATCCTACCTGTGCCGCATCATTGACATGCTGCACATGGGCTACGTGGACGAGGTCATATTTGGCGACGAGGTGGTAGAAAGGCTGCCCGATTTGGTGAAGGAGTGGGTGGCTGCTGCCCGCGATTCCGCTCCATAGGGCCAAGCCACCTCGAGTTCATGATGGTGGTCTGCTCCAAATACCATGGCATTGCGCTGGCTGCTTGGCCCGCCCGACGAAGAGAACATCGGACACAATCGGAGAGTATTCGTTTAATCGCAGTGGATATTGCTTTACTGCTCAAGGTTATGCATCTTCGTATTGGAGGTTTGGTGCCGTTTCGGTTTGGTTTACACGATACACGGCAGTATCATCAGAATGTACGCTCAGGCCGAACTTCAACCCCATTACTGGCGTATGCTCATTGGAAAGGAACACCTGATCGTTGACCAACGCACCGCAACAACTTAATCCGCGGCACGGGCGATTTTTCGGGCTTGGTGCCATGGCGGCATGGATGCTGTTTTTGGCTTTGGCCGGCTGCGCCCAATACCATGCCCAACCGCTGCACCCGGCCACCTTCCATTCCCACTTTCAACATCGATCATTAGCCAACCCGCTGGTGCGTAAATTTATCACCGCGCAACCCATCCATGTGCCACCCGGCTTTCCACGCCGGCAAACCCTAAGCACGCTGGTGGCTGCAGGCTGGTATTACAGTGCCGCACTGCGGGTGCAAGCGGCGCAAATTGCGCTGGCCCAGGCGAACCTGGTTACCGCCTCGCAGTCGCCCAATCCCACCGTCGGTTTATCGCCTACGTATGCGGCCAAGGCCGGGCCGGGCGTGTCGCCGTGGATTCTGGGGTTTAACTTTGATATTCCCATTGAAACGGCCGGTCGCCGCCAGGATCGCATGGCCCAGGCCGCGGCGCTGATCCACGCCGGCCGATTTAATTTCGGTCAAACCGCATGGAACGTACGGCAAACCATCCGCCGGGCGCTGGTTACGTATCTTTATGCCCGCAAGCACGTGCAACTGCTGGCCCGTCAGGCCGCGGATGCCCGGCTGATTGCGGCTTTGCTGAAGGCCCGTTTTACCGCGGGAGACATTTCCCGCCCGGTTTTTGCCGCCGCCCAAATTCAGGCTCGCCAGGCGGCTTTGGCCCTGCTGGCCGCACGCGGGGTGATGCAACGGCGGCGAATGCGGCTGGCCGCGGCGCTGTCGGTACCGGCGCGGGCTTTGGTGGGGGTAAAATGGTTTTTCCCACACCTGTGGCGACTGCCGCCGGTGCGGGCGCTCAAGCTCCACCCGCTGATCCGGGCAGCTCTGCTCAATCGCATGGATATACAATCGCTGCTGGCACGCTACCAGGCCGCCCAAGCCGCGCTGAAACTGCAGGTGGCCCGCCAATATCCGGATATTCATTTGGGGCCTGGCTACAGCTTTAATCAGGGTGCCAACGAATTTACCCTGGGCCTGACCATGGCCCTGCCGGTATTCAATCAAAATCAGGGGGCCATCGCCGCCGCCGCCGCCCACCGCCGCGTCATCGCCGCCGACCTGCTGCAAAAGCAAACCCGGGTCATCACGACCATTGGCACAGCCTTAACGACGTATCGGGCGGACTTGCGTCAGTGGCGGGCGGCCCGGGCCATTGCCCTGCGGCAACGCGGACAATGGAACCTGACGCGCGAAGCGTTTCAAGCCGGCGCCCAAAGCCGCCTGGCCCTGGCGGAAGCTCAATTCGCACTGAATACGTATCAGCAGGCTGCGCTGGGTGCCCGCAGCGCCGCCGCTCTGGCCCTGGGCCACCTGGAAAACCTGCTGGAAAAGCCCCTCGGCCGCACCCCCGCCCAACCGAAAGGACTCCAACCATGAACATCATTCCGCTCCGACACCGGTACTGCGGCCTATGGGCCATGGCCGTGGGTGCACAAGCCACCCTGGCATCGGCCGCGCCGCCCGGCATCACCGTCATTCACCTGACCGCCGCCCAGCAAAAAACCCTCAACATCCAAACCGCGCCTCTGCAAACCGCTGCGGTGCGCCCCATGCTGACGCTTTATGGCCGGTTGAAGCGTAACCCGGATACAGTCTTTACGCTGGCCTCGCCGCTGGCGGGGGTTATCCGGGCGTTGCCGCCCCGGCCCTGGCCGCAAATCGGCTTGGCGGTAACACAAGGCCAACTCCTGGCGGGCGTTAAGCCGGTGGTTTCCACCACCTTACGCATCACCCTGGCGCTGGAGCTTACCAAACTGCAAGCGGATCTCATCGCCGCCAAGGTGGCGCGTTCAACTGCCGCCGCCGCATACGCCCGCGAAAAATCGCTCTATCACCAAAACCAGGCCGTATCGCTGCGCAGTTTACAACAAGCGCAGGCCGCCTGGGCCGCGGCCCGGTCGCGGGTAAAGGCAGATGCACAAAGCATTGCCGCCATTGCCCGGCAGCTAAAAGCCGGTGCCGCCGGAGCCATGCTGCCCCTGCCGGTTTTCCAAACCGGCCTGGTGACTGCGGTGCTGGCCCACCCCGGCCAAGCCGTGGCCGCCAATCAGCCGATTCTGAAAGTGGAAAATTTCCAAACCCTTTTGGCCGCAGTGGCCCTGCCGGCTTCCGAGTCGGGCAGGGTGGCCATGGCTAAGCCCATCCGGGTGCAAGCCCTGGGCCACCAACACTGGCTCCTGGCCAGACCCGTGGCGATTGGGCCGGTGGCCGACCGGCAAACCCGCGGCCTTTCCATTTTGTACATGCTCCACAATTCCGGAACGCTGCGGCCCCACATGGCTATTACCGCCCGCGTACCCAAAATAGCCCCAGCCGTGCGGCGTACCATCATCCCCCGATCCGCGGCCGTGTGGTGGCGGGGCCGGCGCTGGGTCTATTTCCAGCGCGCCGGCGGGACGTTTGTATTGCGGGAGCTTATCCATCCCCTGGCGGTACCGGGAGGTTTTGCCGTGCGGCCCGGCTCGTTGCCGCCGCGGCCCATCGTGGTCCATGGCGCACAACTGTTGATGACTATTCAACTGCAATCCACCCTGAAAAAATCGGGCTAAGACTGATGATTGGCAAGGCGGGTAAATGCTCAAACGCATCGTAAAATTTTCTCTGCATTTTCGCGGTATCATCATCGCACTGGCCTGCATGTTGGTGGGCTATGGAATTTATTCCATCACCATGGCCCGTTACGATGTTTACCCAAATTTCATTCAGCCGCAGCTTAAAATCAAAACCCTGGCCCCGGGTTTCAGCCCCAGCCAGGTTGAAAAGCTCGTTACCACCCCCATTGAGCAGGCCCTTTCCGGCGGCGTAGGTGCCCAGGAAACTTTTTCCAATTCCATGCAGGGAATATCCATCGTCAAGGTGCTGTTTCCCAGCGGCTCCAACATTTATCGCGATCAGCAGGCCGTTTCCCAGCGGCTGGCGCAGGTGGCCGGCACGTTGCCGCCGCATGTTCATACCCCGGTGCTTATGCCTTTAAGCAGTTCCATTCGCTGGGTAACAGTGGTGGGCATCACCAGCAAGACCAACGACCTCCGCCGCCTGCGCACCGTGGCCGACTGGGTGATGCAGCCGCGGCTGCTGGCTGTGCATGGTGTATCGGAAGTGGCCATCTACGGCGGAGTGCAAAAAGATTATCGCATTGAACTTATGCCCGGACGATTGATTCAATACGGCTTAAGCGTAAGCCAGGTGTTGGCCGCGGCCCGCCGGGCCACCGGGCTGGTGGGTGCGGGATTTCTCACCACCCCCAATCAAGATATGACGCTGCGGGTGCATGGACAAATTCAATCTTTGCAACAATTGGGCCAAACGCCGGTGGCCTCCCACGGCAGCCAGGTGATAACGCTTGCGGATGTGGCCCATATCCGCATCAGCCACCTGCCCCAGGTCGGAGCCGTTTCCATCATGGGCCGGCCCGGAGTCCTGCTGATGATCGGCCAGGAGTACGGCTCCAATCTGCTCGCCGTAAGCGCCGCGGTGCAAAGCGCGCTGGCCTCGCTTCGACCCGTGCTGGCCCAGCGCGGCATTGTCCTGCACGGCAAAATCCTGCAATCCTCAGATTTTGTTACCACTGCCCTGCACAACCTCATGGATTCCCTGCTGATCGGAGCGGGCCTGGTGATTCTGGTACTGGTGCTGTTTCTGGGCGACTGGCGCACCAGCCTCATCTCCTGCCTGGCCATTCCACTTTCCCTGCTGGCGGCCATTACACTTCTCACTCACTTTGGTGAAACTCTTAATACCATGACCCTCGGCGGTCTGGCCGTAGCCATCGGCGAAGTGGTGGACGACGCCGTCATTGATGTGGAAAACATCACACGCCGACTGCGGCTCAACGCCCTTTCCGCGGCACCGCGTGCCGCCCTGAGTGTGGTACTTTCCGCCTCGCTGGAGGTGCGCAGTGCCGTGGTGTTCGCCACTGCCGCAGTCATTCTCATATTTCTCCCGATCTTCGGCCTTAGCGGTCTGGCCGGCCGTTTTTTTGCCCCGTTGGCTGTGGCTTACATTGCCGCAGTTATTTCTTCGCTTGTTCTGGCCCTTACCCTCACCCCCGCATTATGCATGACGCTGCTGCCATCGGTGGCCGTTACCCGCCACGACGCCTGGCTGACCAGCCACCTCAAGCGCGGCTATCGCCGCTTGCTTACGCAGGTGGAACAGTGGCGAACGGCAGCCATTGCACTGGTGGTACTGATAACACTAAGCGGGCTGGCCGTGCTGCCATGGCTTAAAACCGCATTTTTCCCACGCCTGAATGAACGCAACTACGTGGTGCATCTGGCTCTGGTGGCGGGGTCTTCGCTTAAACAATCCATTGCCATCGGCAACCGCGTTACCGCCGCCCTGGAAAAGATTCCGTTTGTCCAGCAGGTTGAACAGCGCTCCGGGAGGTCGAACCTGGGTGGCGATGTGCTGGGGCCGCAATACAGTGAATACCTGATCCGCATTAAACCCCTTAGTACGGCCCAAGCCCGCCGCTTCCGGGCGGATATGCACCGCCTGATCAAGAAATTTCCCGGCGTACTTCTCTATTACAACACCGTGTTATCCGAACGCATCAATGAGACTATTTCCGGTTCCGGCGCGCCGGTAGCGGTGCAAGTCATCGGCAATAAGTTTCCGGCCATTGAACAGGCAGCGTCCATGCTAACCGCCGCCCTCAAAAAAATTCCCGGTGCCCGCAGCGTCGCCCCGCAAACCGCCTGGAATGCTCCGGAAATTCAGGTTCGACCCCGTTACCGGCAGCTCCGCCGCTGGGGCCTTACCCCCATCTCCGTGCTAAGCCAGGTTCGACTGCTGACCCGCGGCCGCTCCGTTGGACACATTTACCATGGCACACGTATCTGGCCGGTGGTGGCTACCCTTTCCCTGGCCCACAGCCAACGCATTTCTGCCCTGCGTACCATGCCCATACGCACCCCCGGCGGCACCTGGCTGCCCCTGTCCGCCCTCGCCCGCATCTACGAATCCAGCGGCTTTTACCGCATTTCTCATATCAACGGCCAGCGCGCCCAAACCATCAACATTCACCTGGCGGGCACCACCGCCGGACAATACGTGCATGCCGCCCAGATCGCCATTGCCAAACTCCATCTGCCCGCCGGGGTAATCGTCAATTTTACCGGTTCTGCGGAAGCCGCCGCCCAGGCCCGCCACGATCTATTGGTGCATTCCGCCATCGCCCTGCTCGGCATCCTGCTGCTGTTACTGGTGGTGCTGAAATATTTCAACAATGTCCTGCTGCTGCTGATCAACCTGCCCCTGGCCCTGGTGGGCGGCGTGCTGGCGGCGTGGATCTGCGGCGGCGTACTTTCCCTCGGAGCCATGGTCGGCTTTATCACCCTCTTTGGCATTACCTTGCGCAATTCCATCATGCAGGGCCAC
>JAJZKJ010000127.1 GCA_021804195.1 Acidobacteriota bacterium | reverse complement strand
TCTCGGCGCGTTCCTGGTGGGAGCCTACCAGGAAATTCTCGGCGATCTGCACAACCTGCTCGGCGACACCAATGCCGTGCATGTGCACATGGATGAGGCCGGTGAAATTCACCTGGAAGAAGTGGTGCGCGGCGACACCGTGCGGGAAGTGCTTGAGTATGTGCAGTTCAACGCCGACGAACTTCTGGCCCGCATGCGCCGGGATGTCGAACGGGCCGTGCGGGAAAAGACCATTTCCATTGAAGAATCAACTTTGTTGCTGCGGTTCTATGAATCCGGCCTGCAGGGTTACACGTATCTGGAAGATCCGCATGACCGCTGAATATGGGAAACGGTGAAAAATCCCGGCGCGTTTTATTGAAATCGCGCGGGTCGCTGCGTATTCTCATTCGCTTCAACGGGATCCGGCCTGACAATGGAGAGCATTGTGGACATTCCCATGGAACCCGGCGTCCTGGAAAAAGCCGGTGTGCTCATTGAAGCGCTGGGTTATATCCAGCGCTTCAATGAAAAAATCGTGGTGGTGAAGCTGGGCGGTTCGTTCATGGACAGCCGGGACGAACTGGGCAAGGTGCTCACCGACATCGTGTTCATGCAGGCGGTGGGGATGCGGCCGATCGTGGTGCATGGCGGCGGTAAAGCCATCACGCAAGCCATGAACGAGGCGGGACTTCAGGCGCGGTTCGTGCTGGGTCGACGGTACACGGATGAACGTACTTTGGCCATCGCCGAGCGCGTGCTGGTGAATGATATCAACGCGTTCATTGTGCAAAGCATCAACAAACTGGGCGGAAAGGCGATGCCGCTGCATTCGCTGGGCAGCGCGGTGCTGTTCGCGGAAAAACTCCATCTATCCGACACCGGGAACCGGCGGATTGATATCGGCCGCGTGGGGCAAGTGACGCGGGCCAACAACGAACTGCTGCTGGCGCTGACCCAGTCTGACTTTATCCCCGTGATCGCCCCCATCGCGCTGGACGCCGGCGGCGGCAAACTTAACGTGAACGCCGACACTGCGGCGGGCTGCGTGGCCGCGGCCTGCCAGGCGGAAAAATTGGTGCTGGTGTCGGACACGCATGGCATTCGCCGCCGCAAGGACGATCCCGCTTCGCTGCTGCGCAGCGCGACGCGTACGCAAATTGAAAAGTTGATCGCCGCTTCCCAGGTGGGCGAGGGCATGCTGCCGAAGGTGGAAGCGTGTTTCATCGCGCTGGAGGGGGGCGTGCAGAAAACCCACATCATCGACGGCCGGTTTCCGCATGCGCTGTTGCTGGAGATTTA
This sequence comes from Acidobacteriota bacterium, assembly GCA_021804195.1. The sequence continues at coordinate 5,266 of JAJZKJ010000127.1, read as the reverse complement.
TTCCGATCGGGGCGTGGGCACGGAAATTGTGCGGGACTCCGGCGCCCCGACACGAACGCGCGGCTCTTCCCGCCGCGGCGCCCGGGGCCGCGCAAAGGATGGATCATGACCCAGACCAGCGGATTCCAACCGCCGGGAAAAATCGATTTCCTTGACGTACTACCCACCCCGCGGCCCCAACTGGAACGCCTGCTGATTCTGGCGGCGCGCCTGAAAAAGCAGTATCGCGCCACGGGGCGCAACGAACCCCTGGCCGCCGGTAAAACACTGGCCATGATTTTTGAGAAACCATCGCTGCGCACGCGGGTGAGCTTCGAGGCGGCGATGCACCACCTGGGGGGAGCGGCGATTTACATTTCGCCGGGGGAAATCGGCCTGGGCCGGCGCGAAAGCGTGCCCGACGCGGCGCGGGTTCTCTCCGGTTTTTGCGACGCGATCATGGCGCGTACGTTTTCGCATCAAACCATTGAACTGCTCGCCCGTCACAGCCCCCGGCCGGTGATCAATGGTTTGAGCGATTACAGCCACCCCTGCCAGGCCCTGGCCGACATGCTGACGATCCAGGAGCGATGCGGCGATCTGCGCGGTTTAACGCTTGCCTACGTGGGCGACGGCAACAATGTGGCGCGCTCGCTGATGGAGGCGTGCGCGACGTTCGGCCTGAAATTCCGGATCGCCTCTCCGCCGGGGTACGAGCTCGATCCGCAGAGCATTCAGAGAACTTGTCAGGCCGTGCCCGGATTTGATTGTTCCACCGGCGCCGACCCGCGCCAAGCGATCCGGTCCGCCGATGTGATTTACACCGACACCTGGGTAAGCATGGGGCGGGAAAATGAGAAGCAGGAGCGTCTGCGCGTGTTCGGGCCGTACCAGGTCAACAGCGAATTGCTCGCGGCGGCGCCATCCCAGGCGGCGGTCATGCACTGTCTGCCGGCGTACCGCGGCGTGGAAATTACCGACGAAGTGATGGACAGCCCGCGGAGCATTGTCTTCGCCCAGGCGGAAAACCGCCTCCACTTTCAGAAGGGTTTGCTCGCGGCGCTGATCGGCGGACAATAACCGGCCCTCGCGGACGCCGCCGCGAAAGCGCGGTACTGGAGGCGGCCTTCCCCGGGTCATCTTCCCGCTTATGCGAGGCGATCATGGGAGCATTCATGCGACACGATGGACGCAAGTCGAACCAAATGCGAAAAGTTGTCTTTCACCGCCACTTCACCGCCCAGGCGGGTGGGGCGGTGCTGGTGGAGTGCGGCGCTACGCGCGTGCTGTGTACCGCCATGATTGAACCGGGGGTTCCCGCCTGGCTCCAGGGCAAGGGACGGGGGTGGCTTACCGCCGAGTACGCCATGTTGCCCTCGGCCACTCCGAATCGAAAAAAACGCGACGGCGCCCGCCCCGATGGCCGCAGCGTGGAAATTCAGCGGCTGGTGGGCCGGGCGTTGCGCCGCGTCGTGAACCTGGTTGAACTAAAGGAGAACACGCTTTGGCTGGATTGCGACGTACTCCAGGCCGACGGCGGCACGCGAACGGCGGCGATCACGGGAGCGTACGTGGCTCTGTGTGACGCGGTGCGCCGCGCCCGGCGCGAGAATCTCCTTGCCAACAACCCCATCACCGGCCAGGTGGCGGCTCTAAGCGTGGGGTTGTTGCATGGCCGGGCGATTTTGGATCTGGATTACCAGGAAGACTCCGCCGCGCAAGTGGACATGAATGTGGCGATGCTCGCGGATGGATCGTTCGTGGAAGTGCAGGCGACCGGCGAACAGGCGACATTCACCACGCGGCAACTGGCGGCAATGCTCCGGCTGGCCGCGACAGGCATCCGGCGGCTCCACGCCCTGCAGAATAAGGCGCTGAGAATAAAATAAATATTTTTATATATCGTTTAATTAACTGATGATCCATGGTCGGGGCCGCGCGGCCGTTTTTATCATGATTCTCCCGTACATCGGATGATCCGATAAGCCATGTACATCGGCATGCCGGCGGCGAAAAATGGATGATGACGAGGCTGGCCGCTCCGCCCGAATGGTTCGAACCCAGAGCGCGGCGGGGGTGCTTGGTTGCCGCAAGGCAAGGAGATATGGATGCTTGATTCCCAACAGGTTGCGACATTCCAGCGCGATGGTTTTATCAATGCCGGGCCGGTGATTACGCCGGAGGAAGCGGATGCCCTGGCCGCGGAAACGCTGCGGATTCTGGCGGACCGCGACAAGGCGAATGTGCCGCAGCCGGTGGCTATTGGTAATCTGGGCAAAGAGGATGCACCGGTGTGGCAGATCGTGAATATCTGGGAAGCTTCCGAAGCGTTCCGCAAGCTGGTTTTTAATCTGCGGATTACCGAGGCAATCGCGCAGGTGCTCGAAGGCGACGCCATACGCCTCTGGCATGACCAGATACAATACAAACCGGTGGCGACGGGCGGGGTGAACATGTGGCACCAGGACAGTCCTTACTGGCCCAGCCTGACGCCGAAAGACCAGCAGGCCACCTGCTGGATCGCCCTGGACGACGCCGCGGAGGATAATGGCTGCATGTCCATGGTTCCCGGTTCGCACCGCTGGGGCAACAACATTGATTTTCTGCATCAAATCAAATCCTTCGACGCCCTGCCGGCCGAATTCCAGGGCCGGCCCGTGCGCGCGCGGCTGTGCCCGGTAAAAAAAGGACACATGCATATACACCATTCTCTGACCTGGCACGGTTCACATGCCAACCGCAGCGGCCGGCCGCGGCGGGCCATTGCTCTGCACTTTATGAACGATCGCACGGTATTCGTGCAAGGCGGCAACCATATCATGGAACGGTTCATCCAGGTTCCCCATGGCGCCAATATCGAAGGGGATCATTTTCCGCTGGTATGGCAACGACGCGGCAATTTTTTCGGGAATGCCGGCGTGGAACCGGCAACATAAATGCCGCCGCCAGGTCCGCGCCGGACGCCGCGCCGCTTCCCCGGCTGCTCCCGGCCTACCGGCGGACTGGCCGGAAAAATTGCCACTTACCCGCCGGCGATGAACCGCCGGGGGTGCTTGACAATGACGGCCGCATTCCGGTTAATATGATCCGAAAATGTGAAAAGTTCGCTTTTTGGGGATCCCATATATGGACGCCGCCATGTTAAACCAGCTCACCGCGGCCATTAAATCAGGCAACCGCAAACAGGCCACGGCCCTGACCAGCCAGGCCATCGCGGACGAAGTCAACGCTCAAGTGATTCTCGATGCGATGGTGGCGGCGATGGATGATGTCGGCCGCCGCTTCAAGAACAATGAGATATTTGTCCCGGAGATGCTCATCGCCGCGCGGGCGATGAAAGAATCCATGGCGTTGTTGGAGCCGGTGCTGGTCAAGGCCGGCATTCGCCCCCACCACACCGCCGTGGTGGGCACGGTCCAGGGAGACCTGCACGATATCGGCAAGAATCTTGTGGCCATGATGTGGAAAGGCGCAAACTTTAACGTGATCGATCTTGGCGCCAACGTCCCGCCGGAAAAATTTGTTGCGGCCGCCGGTGAGCACCACGCTCATTTGATCGGTCTGTCCGCTCTGCTGACGACCACCATGCCGGCGATGAAGACCACGCTGGACGCGGTCCGCGCCGCCGGCTTGGCGGGAGTGAAGGTGATTATCGGAGGGGCGCCGGTTACGCAGGCCTTCGCCGATGAGATCGGCGCCGACGCCTACGCCGCCGAGGCCGCCAGCGCCGTGGAAGTGGCCCGGAAACTGGTGGCGGCGTGAGGATGATGGATACTTTTTTGACAAATTCTTAAAAAAGCGTATAATTAATATAGATAACTTGGCCGCCGCTCGTAGCGACTGGAATTTTTCCGGGCGCATAAGGCGGAAATTCCGGCCGATCTTAATGTTGCAGCGCCGCGGTTTGCATTTTTTCGAGGGAGAGTTTCTATGCGTACCACCACACTACTGTTATCTTGCGGACTGTTGGCTATGGGAGGCGCTGCAAGCGGAGCGGGCATTGCTGACGCGACGCCAATCGTTGATACTACCTCGAATTGGGCTGGTTACGTCGATACGTTACCCTCGGATTCCGGTTACACCATCACATCTGTTTCCGCCGAGTGGGCTATGCCGACGATGCAGGCTCCGGCGGGAAGCGCCGCCTCTTATTTAGCGATCTGGGTGGGGTTTGACGGCTGGAACAACAACACGGTTGAGCAGATCGGCATAGAAACCGTCATCTACGGCAATCCAATCTATTATCCAGTGTATGAAATGTATCCAGAATTCCCGCATAACATTTCTCTCGGCACGATAAAACCGGGTGACATTATTTCCGCATCGGCAAGTTACAGCATTTTTTCGAAAGAGTTCACGATGTCCATCAGCGATTTGACCGCCGGGCCTCAGGCTACTTTCTCCACTGTCATACCTGGAAACGGGCTGCAGGCAAGGTCATCTATGGAATGGATTGTGGAAGACCCGGCGCCCCCGCTCGCCAATTTTGGCACGGTATCGTTTTTTAACGCATCCGGGAGTGTGCAGAACACAAGCGGGAAAACATTCAGTGGGCCGATTGATTCAGCTTCCAATATCGGAGGAACTACCTACCAAGTTTGGATGAAACAAAACAACGTCTTTCGCGCTGGCGTGCGCGGATTGTCCGATTACAAAAGCGGGTCAACCGCCACCAGCGCGTTTACTGTTGATTACCTTCCCGTCCCGGAGCCTGCGTCGCTGGCCCTGCTGGCGTTGGGCGGCATGGCTATTCCGCTGATCCGGCGGCGCCGGGTCATGCGCTGGTAAGCACGCCGGGCGGCCGGCCACCCCAGCCGTACGACTTCGTCTCCGCCGCCTGGTAGTCCATGCCTTGGGTCGCATCGGACCCAGCCTGCCGCACCTGGTCAACATCTTGGAGTATTTGTAACCGTTCACGGCGGCGCGGAAAACGGCCGCGGGATTGCGATCCTCGCGGCTGCCCCATGGTCGCCCTCCCCCGCAGCCGTGGATGGAAATCCACGGCCGTCCGTAACCGCAAACCATCATGCCTCTTAAACCAACCACCGCTCTATTACCATCCACGACCGTGAAAAGCCGCCCGGAGGTGGACGCAAAACGGCCGCGGGATTCCACCACTCGGCTGCGTGACTGGGGCGGCGCGGTGATTGGCGGTCCCGACACACCGGAAAAACCCATGCCCGCCGGGACGTGCGCCAAAAACATCCGGTGGGGCCTGTGACAGTTTCTGCAAAAGTGGCGTAATCAGCAAAAAAACGCCACTTTTTGCTTTGCAGAGCACTTTTTT
>JAJZKJ010000126.1 GCA_021804195.1 Acidobacteriota bacterium | reverse complement strand
CTTCAACTTCGTCTTCAACAGCCAGACTGATCCATAACCTCCGGCTCATGGCGCGCAGTTCAGGATTTTCCTCCTCGCCAGGGGGCATTTCCATCGGCTCCAGCGCCATGCCGCATTGGGGGCATGCTCCCGGCTGCGCACGAATGATTTCCGGATGCATCGGACAGGTGTAGCGTGTGGGCGCCGTCCGGCGCTGCGGCGCCAACGGTTCCAAAGCCAGGGAACATTTCGGACACGAACCGGGCGCGTTGCGAATAATCTCCGGATCTCCAGCGCGTGTAGATTGCGCCACCGGGGTTGTAGCGGCCGATGTTTTCAACCCCACCATAACCGGCGGTGCACTGCGGCCCGGCAACGGAGCCTGAAGATATTTTTCCGGCGTTGCCTGAAACTTGACCAGGCAGCTTTTTCCGCAGAAATAATAGGTTTTGCCATTGTGCTCGGCGCTGCCGGCGCTGGAGGCGGGGTTTACCTTCATGCCGCAAACGGGATCGATATGCGCCATGGTCGCCTGAGTGGATGAAGGATTTTCCTGTTCGTGCATGATCCTTTCCTTTCCGGAAAGATCGAGGAATGACGCGGGATAGGGGAAAGACTTGGGGTCGTCGCCGGGCCGCGTAAAATTTTCATTCCCCGTAACGAGCGCCGGGGCGGGGCGCTTGCAGGAATTAAAACAGGCCCCGGCCGGCCCTGTCGGCCGGCTTAGTCGAGTCCACCTCTACCGATCCAGTGGAACTTCAATCTGACGCCGATACGTCTCGAAAAGGCTCATGAACTGGCTGTTGAAGACGAAGTTGAAGTCGGGAAATTTCATGCCGCCCATGTTCCGGTCGATGTGCGAGAACATCAGATCCACCTCGCCCACGGCAAGCTCCACCGGTTGGCCTCCGGTGTCGCAGGCGCGGGCGCGGATTTTTCCACTGATGGACGCTCCCATTTCGTTGACCCGCTCAATCGTGGCGTCATAAACAATCTGCTCGCCGGGGCGCACCAGCCGGCTGAATCCCGCGCGGCCGATCTTAGCCAGGATAACTTTCTCGCGAAACTCCCGCGCCGCGCCCACCAAAATGCCGCTGGTCTGGGCCATTCCTTCGATCAGGAGGCTGGCCGGCATTACCGGGAAACCCGGGAAATGGTCGTGCAGATAATCTTCCGCCATACTTACGTTTTTGATCGCCACGGCGCGCCGGCCCGGTTCGAAGAGTTCAAAACGGTCAATCCATATCCAGCGCATCGGATGGTGTCCTGTGCCGCTACCAGCGGGTGCGGTGATTTAGGGGCCGTCAAGAAATAACCTGTCCAATCTGACTTGGTCTTTTGGCCTCTGGCTACGTTGCTCGCTCGTTACAGATCCCTGCGGATATGCTCCTCGCTCGCGCCTTGCCAGAGGCCAAAATCCCTGCGTCATATTTGTAAACCTTATTTCTTGACGGCCCCTTACCGGAGACGGGTTCGCCCGAAAGGCACTGTTTTACGAAGTCGTTCGCCGGTTCATACCTCCCCCCCCAGAAAATTACCACAACCCATCGGCAACGCCGGCGTCATCAAAGCAAACCGTCTTTTTGGCCAAGGTAGCGCACCAGGTCCACCACGCGGTTGCTGTAGCCCCATTCGTTATCGTACCAGCTTATCAGCTTGAAAAATCGGCTATTCAGCTCGATGCCCGCCCTGGCGTCGTAAATGCTCGACCGCGGATCGGTAATGAAGTCGCTGGAGACCACTTCTTCGTCCGTGTAGCCGAGAATACCTTTGAGCTTACCCTCCGATTCCTTCTTGATCACCTCGTTGATCCGGGCCAGCGACGTTTCCTTGATGGTCCGCACCGTCAGGTCCACCACGGACACGTCCGGTGTCGGAACCCGGAAAGCCATGCCCGTGATTTTGCCTTGCAGTTCGGGAATCACCAGCGTGGCGGCCTTGGCCGCGCCGGTGGCCGCCGGTATCACGTTCTGGCCGGCGCCGCGCCCGCCGCGCCAGTCTTTCTTCGACGGGCCGTCCACCGTCGGCTGCGTCGCGGTCGCCGCATGCACCGTTGTCATCAGCGCCTCTTCCACGCCGAAATGATCATGGATCACCTTCACCAGCGGCGCCAGGCAGTTGGTGGTGCAACTGGCGTTGGACACAATGGTATCCGTCGCCGGATTGAACTTCTCCTCATTGACCCCGATCACGAAGGTCGGTATGTCCTTGTCCTTGGCGGGCGCGGAAATGATCACGCGCTTCGCCCCCGCGGTCAGATGTTTACCCGCTCCCTGGCGGTCCGTGAACAAGCCTGTCGATTCGATTACGTAATGGACGCCGAGATCCTTCCACGGCAACTGGGCCGGATCTCTCACCGCGAAAGTTTTCACGAAATGGCCGTTGACCAAAAGCCCTTCGGCATCTTGCGCGGCCACTTCACCCTGGAACCGGCCGTGGGTGGAATCGTACTTGAGCAGATACGCCAGGTTGTCCGGTGGGAACAAATCGTTTATCGCCGCGAATTCAATCCGTGGATCGTGCGCACCGGCCCGAAACACCAGTCTTCCAATACGACCAAACCCGTTGATACCGATGCGAATCCTGGCCATCGCCTATGTACTCCTTAAACGCCACGCTGACACGTCTTGACGCGGTACTCAATTGCGGCGCCCACCCGGGCCGGCCGTCGCGTCAAATCTCAAAATGGATATTACAGTCGCCTTACTCCGGCGGCAACCATCGGGTGGCCTGCTTCAAGAATTGAGTCGCATCGCGTAGACTTTCGCCAGATGGCGACGGAAAACTTCCAAGCTCCCAAGGGTACGCGCGATTTCTATCCCGACGAAATGGCCGTGCGCCGTTACATTGAGGATATCTGGCGCCGCGTGTCCATCCGCCATGGATTTCAGGAAGTGGACGGGCCGACGTTTGAATCGCTCGATCTTTACAAGGTCAAAAGCGGCGTGGAAATTGTTTCCCAGCTTTTTTCCTTCACCGACCGCGGTCAGCGCGACCTGGCCCTGCGCCCGGAATTCACGCCGACCCTGGCCCGCATGGTCGCCCAGCGCGCTGCCGGCCTGCCCCGCCCCATCAAATGGTTTTCCATCCCGCGCTGTTACCGCGCCGAGCAGCCGCAGAAGGGCCGCCTGCGCGAATTCATGCAGTGGAATGTGGATTACATCGGTGAGGCTTCCGATCGGGCCGAACGGGAGTGTCTGGCTCTGTGCGCCGATGCGCTGCTCGAGTTCGGTCTGACGCCCGACGATTTTCGCATCGGCTGGAATCACCGTGCATGGCTGACCCATGTACTGGTGGGTACGTTTATGCCGCCGGAACGCATCTCCAACGCCTTTTACATACTTGACCGGCTGCACAAATATGACCGGGCCGGCCGGGAAGCTCTTTATCGTGAACAAGGATGCTCGGATAAGGAGAAAGCCTATTTTGAGTTTATCGCCGGCACGAGCAATCAATCTCTCTCGGAACTGACCGATTTATTGTCAGCATTTATGTTGGATCGTCATAGCAGATTGGGGGAGCCGCCGCCGCCGGATTTATGTCATTTGAAGATTGATAGTACGGTAAGGGAATTTGAAAAACGCCTGAAGGACACCAATCTGGCGGCTATGTGCAGTTTTGATTTAAGCATCGTGCGCGGCCTGGCCTATTACACGGGTTTTGTATTCGAGATCAGCGATCGACAGGGTGAAAATCGCGCCATCGCCGGCGGCGGACGATATGACAATCTCATTGAAATGTTCGGCGGGCCTTCGCTGGGCGCCGTCGGGTTCGGCATGGGCGACGTGGTGTTGGAAATTCTTTTACGCCGGCGCGATAAAATTCCGAAAGCTATTCTCGATAACCATCAGAATCCCGATGTTTTCATCGTCAACGCCCTGGATGATGCGGTCCACGCCGAGCGCTTGATTTTTGAACTGCGGCGTTCCCAGTGGGATTCCACCCGCCAGCGCATCATCCGTCCCGGTCTCCATGCCGAGTGCTCCTACCGCTCCACTCGTAACATAGGAAAGTTACTCCAGGAGGCGGCGGCTTCGGGCGCAAAACTGGCGGTCATTCTGGCCCGGGCGGAATTGCAGCGGGGGGTGGCCAAGCTTAAAAATCTCGCCGACCGCTCCGAACGAACAGTTTCAATGGAAACCCTGATCGAAGAAATTCACGCTGCGCTGGACCCGGCGTAACCGTTCACGGCGGCGCGGAAAACGGCCGCGGGATTGCGATCCTCGCGGCTGCTCCATGGTCGCCCCCCCGCAGCCGTGGATGAAATCCACGGCCGTCCGTAACCGCAAGGAAAACGGTGTTTAACGGGTCAGCCTGCTGACCGTGTCACCAATAAAAATAAACCGTTCACGGCGGGACGCAAAACGGCCGCGGGATTCCACCACGCAGCTGCATAACTGGGGCGGCGCGGTGATTGGCGGTCCCGACACACACCGGGAAAACCCATGCCCGCCGGGACGTGCGCCAAAAACATCCGGTGCGTGAACGGTTACGGACCGGCGAGCCGGGAACGTTAGCGCAAAAAATCATCCATGTCGATGGAATCGGGATCCATCTCGGCGGATGAAGGCGGCGGTGGGGAGGGCGGAGCAAACCCAAATTCCTTTAACCAGGCGCCGGCCTGGCCGGAGGCCGCCAGACCGCCAAACTTTTCCGACGGCTCGTTGGCACGGCGCCCGCGGCGGGCGGCCCGGGCGCGCATGATCCGGCTCAGAAAGGCTTCACAAGAAAGGCTCCGCGCGCCGGCGCGGCGGGCGGCTCCGGCCACGGCGTGGTCGTTGCTGACCACCGTCAGATGCCGGCGACCGGTACTTTCGTGAACCAGCCGCGCGATGACATCATCAGCCGTGGCGGCGCGGCCGGAGTAAACAAGTCGCAGCGTGGGGAAATCATTTTCGCCCGGCTCTTCGGGTTTGGGCCGGCCGTCCATGACCAGAACGGCCGGCATCCGGGCGTTTTCAAGAAACCGACAAAGTTCCGACAGCGACAACCCCGTCAGGGAGCCGGGCATGGCCGCGGCTGAATGTAAACAATTATATGTGTCGATTATTATCATGGCGGGTGTTCCCGGCGCGGCGGGCCGGCCGTGGAATCCGGTTCACCGACCACGCGGCGCCCACCTTTATAATCGTTTCCCCTTGCCGGTTCGAAACGCCGTCGCGGGGCAACCCGTCACACCGACCTTGACCCGGAATAACGCGCCGGCGAACGGTTCCTTTTTACATTGTTCGGCGGTGAGCGCCTGCCGGGCGGTGGTGACGTACATTTCGTCGAGCCGGTCGCCGCCGAAGGTGCACGAGGAGGGCTGTGATACGGGCAGATCGACACGCCGCAAAAGCTCGCCGCGGCGGCCGTCCAGGCATATCACGGCGTGATCGCCCCACAGGGCGACCCACAGGTTGCCGGCGCTATCGACCGTCATGCCGTCCGGATACCCAGGCCCGGCGGGCAGGTCGACCAGGACGCGCTGGTTGGAAAGGCCGCCGGTCGCCAAATCAAAGTCAAACGCCAGTATCTGGCGGGTGGGCGTATCGATGTAATAGAACGTGGCGCCGTCGGGCGACCATCCCATTCCGTTGGACAACGATACCGGCGCCAAGACCCGGCGAACCGATCGATCGGTGTCTAAAACGTATAAGGCGGAGCGCTGGGGTTCTTCGTCCAGGTTGAGCGTACCGGCCCAAAATCGACCCGCCGGATCGCACTTGCCGTCGTTGAAGCGATTGCGGGGCAAGTGCGCTTCCGGATCATGAATCGGTTGGAACAAACCGGTATTCCAATCGAAGAACACAAAACCATCCTGACACGCCAGAAGCCAGCGACCGTCGTCACAGGGAACCGCCGCGCCCACCATGCGTCCCAGAGACCGGGAAACGTTGGTTTTTTCGACGGGATCGAAACAGTTAAATATGCCCGGCGTAATGTTTACCCAGTAGAGACGCCCCTGATGCCACACCGGCCCTTCGGCCAGTTCGGCGCGGGCGTCATAAACCATTTCCACGTCCATCTTCATGATGATTCCTTAAAAAGCATATCCGCTCTTACCTAAGCTCCGGCGCGGCGGCGCGGATCGTCGGCATAACCGGGATATTGGATCGCAACTCGAGCGGATTGTACACCGCGCCGGTGGCGTATTGGACCGGTACGCCGTCCTTGGTGTGCAGCAGGTAATAACCGCCGCGGTCCAATAACTCCTCATACGGCCCGAGGACGCATTTGCCCATGGGAGTAGGAACGGTCAACAGGGGTACGCGTGTGCCGGGAGCGGAAGACAGATCGCGAAGAATTTTCTGGCTTTCCCGCAGCGTCAGGCGATGCTGGGGAAGCGTGCCGTCGGGAAACGGGTGAATCAGATAATAAGGTTTGACGATTACGTCGCCGTTGTCGAGTCGGTCGTACATGTCGGTGATGACGCGGGCGTTGGCGTTGACGCCCTGAAACAACGGATGCTGGGTCAGCATCAGCGGCCGGCGAACAGCGGCCAGTTCGGTCAGAGCAAGCAGGGCGGCGCGCATCTGGGTGGTGACTTCGCGCGGATGCACCACGTGCAGAATGTAGGAACTCGGCA
>JAJZKJ010000125.1 GCA_021804195.1 Acidobacteriota bacterium | reverse complement strand
TGGTGGCCATTACGGAAATACCCGGCAGCATGCTCATCAGCCTGATGTTACTGTATTTGCGGCACAAAATGACCATCCGGCGTCGGCACGGGCAGCACCTTAAGTTCCGAGGGCCGCTCGCGCTCTTCACGGCCAAAACGCAGATCAATCGGGTAACGGGCCGCACCGGCCACCACCGTGCTTATTTGCGAGCCGCCAAGAGCCAGGGATACAATTTTTTGCACCGCGCCGACCGTCATGCCAAAGCGGGCGGCCACAGCGCGGCGAACACGTATATCCAGATAATTTGCGGGCATCGCCTGATTAGGTTCAGCACCTGATGCACCATGCACGTTTGCGAGCACGCCGGCGACATGGCTTGCCAGTTGGCTCAAAACGCCTTCGTTGGGGCCTAAAATTTCAATGCCCAAAGGTGTTTTGATTCCGGTGTTAACCATTGCCGTGCGATTGGCCACCGGCTGCGTCCACGTATTTGAAAAGCCGGGAACATGCAGGGCATCATCCATGCCTGGGTGATGCGTGCCATTTGCATTGGTCCACCCGTAGATAAGCTGATGTTGGGTCAGCGGGCGGCTTGCAGGCCAAAACGTGTGCTTGAAAGGCCATTGCATCCAGCCCGGCCAACGGGAGTAAAAGCGATCAAACGTCTGGCGCGGCCATTCGCCGGGGGGTTTGAGCCGTACCACGGTATCCACCATGTCCATCGGGGCGTTATCGGTGGCGGTTTCGGCGCGACCAATCTGGCCGAACACGCTTTTAACTTCCGGAAAGCGCCGGAGTATTTTATCGGTTTGCTGCAGCACATAGCGGGCTTCGTTGATGCCGATGCTGGGATCTGTCTGCGGCATATAGAGCAAGTCGCCTTCATACAGCGGCGGAGTTTCCTGCGTTCCTAATTTACCCAGCGGGTACATAATTGAAAGCACCAGCGCCAGCGCCGCCGGAATCACCAGCCAGCGCAGCCGCATGGCCCCATGAAATACCGGCGAGAACATCCTCTGGAGCACTTTGCTTACGCCGTTACGCTCCTCATGCACGATTTTCTGCGGCAAGACCAACAGAGCCGCAAACACCAGCCACCCCATCAGCAGGAGCCAACGGTATGGCAACAGCAGCGCAAAGTGTTGAGGCAAAACCCATGCCGCTGCCGCCGGCCCCGCCACCAACAGCAACGAAATAATCCATTGCCAAACCGCCGGAAGTTGCTTCGGCAGCAGCCGCGGGCTTACAAAATACAGCATCAGCACGGGAATAATGGTGATGGACAGCACAGCCGCCGCCGCCATTGCAAAGGTTTTGGTAAGAGCCAGCGGAGCAAACGTTTTGCCGCTTTCACCGGGCAGAATAAATATAGGCAGGAAGCTGATGGTAATAATAAGCAGGCTGAAAAACAGGCTGGGTCCAACTTCCTGCGAGGCCTGCACAATAATTTCCGCTCGAGTGCGCGGCGGCTTGCCCTGCGCCGCGCGGGCCTCTTCTTCGTTCAGATGCCGATGCGCGTTTTCAATCATCACAATGGCGCTGTCCACCACCACGCCAATCGCAATGGCAATGCCGCCCAAGCTCATGATGTTGGCGGTAATGTGCAGCAAATACAGTAACATCAGGCTGATGAGCATGCTGCCGGGTATTTCCGTAATGGCCACCAGACTGCTGCGGCCATGCAGCAAAAATATAATACAAATGACCGCAACCACGATCATTTCTTCCAGAAGCGTGTCTGAAAGCGTGCCAATTGCCCGGCGAATTAAATTGGTCCGGTCGTAGCCGGTTTTGATGATAACGCCCGGCGGCAGGCCGCCCTGAATGGCGGCAATCTTCTTTTTAACATCTTGAACAACCTTGTACGTATCGGCTCCGGTGCGAACGATGACAATGCCGCCGACCACTTCACCACGCCCATTCCACTCGCAGATGCCCTGCCGCTGCCCGCCGACAATCTCAACATCGGCCACATCCGACAAAAACACCGGCGTGCCCTTACGGCCCAGCGCCAGCGGAATTTTACGAAACTGCCGCAACGATTTTAAGTATCCGCGGCTGCGCAAAATGTACTGATTTTCGCTGATGTCCACCACCGAACCGCCAATGTCGTTGTTGCTGTTTCGCACAGCATCGGCAATTTGATTAAGCGTTAAATGGTAGGCACGCAGTTTTTCAGGATGCACCACAATTTGATACGTTTTGACGAACCCGCCCACGGGCGCAACTTCCGAAACGCCATGCACCGCCTCCAATTGATAGCGCACAAACCAATCCTGCAGCGAACGCAGTCCCGCAAGGTCAATATCGGCCGGCACCAGCGGCTTTCCCGACAGCGGCGAAACGCCCGCATGTGAAAATGCCCGCACTTTTACCAGTTCGCTACGCCGTGATAGCGGCGCTTCACCGCGATGTGCGTACCATTTGCCCCGTGCGGCATCGTGCCATATACCGCCCGGGTGATGGGCCGCATACCACCCCGGAAACAGCACATACTGATACGCCCAACCCACGCCGGTGGCGTCCGGCCCCAATTGCGGCGTAACGCCTTTGGGCAAAAGCCCCTGAACAGAGTTCAAATATTCCAATACGCGGCTTCTGGCCCAATACAAATTGGTGCCGTCCTTAAACACCACCGTCACCAGCGAAAGCTCGAACGTGCTCATGCCGCGAACCGCCCGCACCTGCGGCACATGCAAGAGCTGCGTCTCAAGCGGATACGTCACCTGCTTTTCAACCACATCCGGCGACTGGCCGGCATACGATGTGGCGACAATAACTTCCACATCTGAAAGGTCGGGCACGGCATCTATACTGCTGTGAAACGTACACCAGGCGGCGATGGCCATCAGCAGCAGCGTCAACACCACCACCAAAAACCGGTTGCGAACCGAAAATGCAATAATCTTTTCTATCACTTGGCCGCCTCCGCTGGAGCTGTGCCCCGCTGGAGCGCAAACTTGGCCGCCGCCTCGCGCAGGCGTGTTTCGACATCCACCAGAAATTCGCCGCTGGTCACCACTCTCTCGCCCGGCTTGAGGCCCGATCGTATCTGCACCAGGCCGCCATCGCCGCGCAAGCCCATTTGCACGCGACGCAGCGCAAAGTGATGCGGCGCCGTTTCAATAAATGCAACCTGCCGCGGCCCAGTGTCAATCACGGCTTCACGTGGCACAATCACCACATCCTTAAGCGGTTGGCCGGCAATGAGCACCGTCGCGTACATGCCGGGCCTGAACCTATCGTCGGCGTTGGATAGCGCTATGCGAACCGTGGTGGTTTGATCGGCCCCGTTGGTGGTGGGAGCGATATAAAATATTTTTCCGGTAATACCCTTGCCGCCCAAGCCGGTGATATGCGCCGTCACCAGGTCATTCATGGCGATCCATGGCATTTGGCCGGCATAGACGCGGGCATCCAGCCATACGGTTGCAAGATTGGTGATGGTCAACAGCGTCTGGCCCGCGCTCACCGGCGAGCGCTGCGTAACATTCACCTGCATCAGCACGCCATCGGCCGGGCTATAAAACGCCACATCATGAATCGGCTTTAGGGTTTTGATGACCTGCTCAATTTGACCGGCACTTACATCCCATAGTTCCAGCCGCCGGCGCACCGAGGCGGCCAACATCCGGGCGGACTGAATCATACCGGCATCGCGCGCCCGTTTGGCGATAGCCAGCGACTGCTCGGCCGCGATCAATTCCTGCTCGGCCGCCAGCAGTTTGGGGCTGTACAACGTAAAAAGCTCATCTTCCTTATGAATGGCCGTGCCTGGCGTTGTGGCCATCAGCTTTTCTATGTAGCCGCCCACCTTTAGCGTTTCAGCATAAACATCGGGCGCAGCCGCCCGCACATAACCCACTGTGCGGATGGTGCGCTTAAGTATTCCCAAATGCACCAACCGGGTGCGAATACCCATATCCTGCACCATGGCGGGATCAATTCCAATGCCGCCGCTATCACTGCTGCTCGCATACACCGGTACAAGCTGCATGCCCATGGCGCTGACGCCCGGCTTAGAACGTATGGACGACGGCCCGAGCATCGGATCCCAATAGTATAAAATCCGCCGTTGGGCGGGTGCCGGCCTGGCCGACGGCCCCGCCGTCTGCGAGCGGGCCGCAGTGGCGGCGTTGCCCATTGCCGGTTGAGTCGCGCTGTGCCGCGTCTTAAAACCAAGCCATCGCTCCAGGGGCCGATGTGCGACAACGCCGCTCACCAGCGCAACACACAACGCAACAAATGTGACGATAAGCCATACAACATTTTGTGGTTTCATTTTTGATTCCCGAACAGTCCACATCACCGGTGATTGCGGCGGCAGGCCAGGGCGCCGAGCGCCAGCATGTGCGATTCGAACCCAATCGGGTCCGTACGCAAGCCGCTTGGGCAGAGTCATATGGCTTGTTCAGATAATCAGCGCGCACTTTCGGCGCAGAATTGACTCATAGGGCGTTTGAGGGCCGGTCGAAGTGCAATGAATCCATTGTGATGCCGCGGGACGCATCCATTTGTCGGTTTGTGATTCCCACATCGCGGCAAGATCAATCACGTATGCGCCGCCGGCGCAGAGAATAAATGACACACGCAATGCGCCATGGTGTACCACGCACGGGCAGCGCCCGTCGGTTACCGCTCGATTTGACGGCGCCCATTTGCCAGTCGGTGCGGCTCGACAACACACCATCCCCCCAGCGGCCATACGGCAGCACGCCGGCATGGCTCGCTCGCCGGATACAATCGAGCTGCTAAACCCGGCCTCAAGTACAGGCGACGCCAAAACGACACCCAACACGAGAAAAGCGGTAAACAACCGCAGAAGCATCAGTTCACTTACTCCTTATCCGGCAACGCCAAAAGCGGCTGCCTACCGAATTAGATACGAATATAGGCTCGCCATCAGTTCAACGCAATGCCGGTTTTCGCGGCCAGGCCGCTCCCATTTGCCGCATCTGCGGCCTTAATTGAACTTTTCAGCTGTTGGGTGCGTCTAAAACTATGATATAGTCGGCGGCGGCACGGGCGAGCAATAGCGCGCGCCGAGGGGCTCCGCTTGGGCATTATCAGAGGTTTGCTGAAAAATGGACGCTCCGCAGCAAAGCATCAACCCGGACGATGTTGCGCTGGCTCAACGCCTGCGCCGCCTTGATACGCTGCCCATAGATACCACCAACCTCGATCGAATGCTCCGAACTCGCCTGCCGCCGCACGCTTCGCCTTGGCGACGATCGCTCAACCTCGCTGCTTTGGGTGGTGTTGCTGCTCTGCTTATTGCTTCAATTCTGATGGTAAGCTTCATACAGGTAACGCCGGCGCGTGCCTCGGCCGCAAAACTCGCCGCCGTCTTCGACCGAGTCACCAGCACCCGCCAGGTCTTGGTGCACGTCCACAGCTTGGCCGCCGCAAATCACTCCTTGCCCCGCAGTTGCCAATGCCCATCGGGCATGGCCATGGCAATCAAAGATGGTTTAACGGGCTGCTGCTGCATCAGCCTGGTCGGCCAGAAAGTATCCTGCCTGCTTTTGAATAATCATGGCCGGCCAGTGGTTATGCTGGTGGGAAGGAACATTACAGGCCCGCCCGGTAATGCGATCGTTTATGCCGGACAAACATTCTCCGCCCAGTCCTATAACGGTATCAGCACGATTCAGACCCGATCAGGCTCACATTGGATATGCCTGATGAGCCGAGGCACCCAATCCGCACTGCTTGAATTAGCTGCAAAAGTCCGCCCATGAGTAGTGCTCGGCCATCGAGGAGGAAATTAATCTTCCGACGCATAAATTCAACCATGGTCAGTAAAGAGAGCCGGGACCAGGCTGCTCGAAGCAACTCTGGCCCCGGCTCCTTTTGAGCCACTAACCTGCAGGAAACGATTTACCAGACCGGAACATAATGCGTATGGCCTTTTTGATCCACAATCGCCTTCATGCCCACAGGCCGGTTACCCGTAAGAGCATAGGGCGACTGGGCCTGGGACCCGGGCTGGTACACATAGTGCACGTGCCCTTTTTGATCAATCACTTCCGTCGGACGCGGCGAATTCATCGCCGCCGCTCCCGTGCTGCTGGTCGAACTGCAACCCGTTATCAAGAGCGTCGCCAATACCATTCCCGATGCCACCATGGACTTTTTCACTACAGACCGCATGATATACCTCGCTTTCGCGCTGCACTCGGTGGCCGCTGTCGAACACTCGGCAATGGCAGCCATCTCATGAGTACTAGACGCGGCAACCCGGTCGAAAAGTTCAATGACGACGAATTGTCCGGAGCCGGTATATGACCGAACAACACTCAAATGAGGCCGCCCGGCTCAAATTCGACCGGCTTATCTGGCCCCATCGGGCCATGGTGTTGCGCCACGCCCTCCTGCTGTGCAATCATTTCGCCGATGCGGAAGATCTTGCCCAGCAAACTCTGCTAAAGGCATTTAGGGCCATTGACTCGCTCCGCGAGAACGAGGGCGTCAAAGCATGGCTCACCACCATACTGCGTAATACCTGGACCGACCAATGGCGCAAAAACGCCCGTGCCGACGCCGATGTAAGCCTCGACAATCTGCCCTTCGAACCCGCAGCACCAAAACGCGCAGCGGAACCCGATACCACCGGCCCTCATCTGCCTC
>JAJZKJ010000124.1 GCA_021804195.1 Acidobacteriota bacterium | reverse complement strand
CGCTGCGCAGCCAGACCCCGAGCGATACCGACCGCACGTGCGGCATCCGCTCGGTCACAATGCAGAGTCCATTCGGCAGCACAGTGCGCTGAATGGATGAATTTTCCGGAATGGGCACTGGTTTGAGCATGGGGGATGACACAGGCAGCTCTTTCTTTGAATGCCGGACCGGACGTTTACGTGCGAGGAAATCCGAAGCAGTACGATGCAGCCAACCCGATCAGAAGCCTATATATATTCTGACACAAAGAAGGCGGGCGATCCGGAATGGGTAATTTTGTAGTGTATTACTGTCCACACTAAGGGGACGTGCTTCACTTTAATAATTTATAAGTCTTTTAGATTCAACTATATAAAACCAACTTTCCTGTGTATCAGCCCGAGGCCTGGGCGCGGCGGCGTTCGAGTTCAAGCGTGATCTGCAGCAGCGAAAGCGCGGCGGGGGTAACGCCGGGAATGCGGGAAGCCTGGCCGAGAGTGAGGGGGCGGATGCGGCCGAGTTTTTCTCGCATTTCGCGCGAAAGCCCGGGCAGGCTGGAGTAGTCGAAGCCAGGCGGGATGGACTTGCCCTCCGCGGCGCGGAGTTGATCCATCTGGCGCCGCTGCTGGGTGAGATAGCCCTCGTATTTAATATTGGTTTCAACCGTTTTCCATTCCCATCCGGCGGGATCGGCGCGGCGCTGCTCGGCGATCAGGCCGGGAGCATCGGATGCGAGCAAAGGCAGACAGTCCTGGAATGTGATTTCGGGGCGCTTGAGCAACTGCGCCAGCGCAGGCCGGTCGGGCAAAGCGCCGCCCAGTTTGGCATAGAGCGGGCCGGCGGCCGGCTGCGCGGGATCAGGGCGAGTGCGGGCACACCAGGCCTCAAGCCAGGCAATGCGCTGCTGGCGGGCCTCAAAAGCCTGCCAGACATCGTGCGCCAGCAGGCCGGCGCGGCGGGCATGCGGCATGAGGCGGGCATCGGCGTTATCAATGCGCAGGAACAGACGGAATTCGGCGCGCGAGGTGAACATGCGATACGGCTCGTCGGCGCCGCGGGAGGTGAGATCATCCACCAGAATGCCCAGATAGGCTTCGGTGCGGTTGAGCCGCAGCGGCGGCTGGTTTTTGACTTGCAGCCCGGCGTTGATGCCGGCCATTAATCCCTGCGCAGCCGCCTCTTCGTAACCCGTGGTGCCGTTAATCTGGCCGGCAAAATACAAACCCGATATGGCTTTCGTTTCGAGCGAGGTCCACAATTCGGTGGGCTGCACAAAGTCGTATTCAATGGCGTAGCCGGGGCGCAGCATCTCGGCCTTTTCGAGGCCGGGAATCGAGGCGATCATGCGCGCCTGCACGTCCACCGGCATGGAGGTAGACATGCCGTTGACATAGATTTCGTGGGTATCGAGACCTTCGGGCTCCAGAAAAATCTGATGCCGGTCTTTATCGGGGAATTTGACGATTTTATCTTCGAAGCTGGGGCAGTAACGCGGTCCCACCCCGGCGATCTGGCCGGAGTAAAGTGGACTGCGGGTCAGATTTTCGCGGATGGCGGCGTGGGTTTCGGGGGTGGTATAGGCGATATGGCAGAGCACCTGCTCGCGCTCGATGCGGCGGGTGGAAAAAGAAAACGGAGTGGGTTCGGCATCTCCGGGCTGAGGCTCGAAGCGGGACCAGTCAATGGTGCGGGCATCGAGCCGGGGCGGGGTTCCGGTTTTGAGCCGGCCGCAGGCAAAGCCGAGCCGTTTGAGTTCTTCGCCTAAAAGCTGCGCGGCGGGTTCGCCGGAACGGCCGGAGGGATAGGTAGTCTCGCCGATATGAATCAGGCCATTGAGAAACGTTCCGGTGGTGAGCACTACGGCGCGGGCCGCAATCAGCCGGCCATCGCGCAGGCGCAGGCCGCGCACGCGGCGGGCGGGCTCATGAGCCGTGCATTCTCCGCTCTCGACCGGCTCGACCCACAGGCCCTCCACCTCGGCCTGGCGAATGCGCAGCTCGGGCCGCGCCTCGAGCAACTGGCGCATGCGAATGCGGTACTGCTTTTTATCGGCCTGGGCGCGGGGCGCCCAGACGGCGGGACCGCGGCTGGTGTTGAGCAGGCGAAACTGGATGCCGACTTCGTCTATGACCTTGCCCATGGCGCCGCCAAGGGCGTCAATTTCGCGCACCAGATGGCCTTTGCCTATGCCGCCAATGGCGGGATTGCACGACATCTGCGCGATGAGATCGAGATTGAGGGTGAAAAGGGCGGTTTTCAGCCCCTGGCGCGCGGCGGCGAGCGCGGCCTCGCAGCCGGCATGGCCGGCGCCGACGACGGTGACATCATATTGTTCGGCTACCGGAAGCATTTTAAAAATTATTCCAGGCGCAGGCCGGGAGGCTGGCCGCGGAGATATTCCGCGGCGCTCATGCGCCGGCGGCCGGCGAGCTGTACTTCTATTATCTCCAGAAGCGCGTGACCCAAGCCGCAGCCGGCCAGAACGCGTCCTTGAAATTCAGACACTTCGCCGGCCGCCAGAGGGCCCGGCAAAGCCAGCGGACGCTCAGCCGGAACACATTGATGCAATATGAGCGGCTGGCCATGGGCCAGCGCGAAAATGCCGGGCCAGGGCTGAAAGCCGCGCCAGCGATTGTAGATTTGGGCCGCGGACTGGCGCCAGTCCATGCGGCCATCCTCGCGCTTCAACAGCGGCGCCAGCGTCGCCTGGGCATCATTCTGCGGCTGGAGCGTGATCGTGCCCGCAGCCAGCCCGCGCAGGGTGCGAGGCAAAAGCCGGGCCGCGAGCGCGGCCAGCCGGGGCGAGAGTTCGCGGGCCGTTTCACGCGGGCCGATGGCAAGTTTTTCCGACAGCAGCATGGGGCCGGTGTCAAGGCCCGCCTCGATGCGCATGGTCGTCACGCCGGTCTCGGGTTCACCCTGTGCAATCGCCCACTGGATGGGCGCGGCGCCGCGATAGCGGGGCAACAGCGAGGCATGCGCATTGATGGCGCCGAGTGGAGGTAAATTGAAGACGCCGCGGGGAAGAATCTGCCCATAGGCAACAACGGCGAGCGCGTCGGGCCGGCGCTCGCGCAGCCAGTGAACGCTCGCTTCTTCCTTGATTTTTTCCGGCTGAAAAACTTCGATCCCTAAGCTCAAGGCGGCGGTTTTTACCGCCGGCGGACGCAACTCGCCCTTCCGGCCGGCCGGGCGGTCGGGCTGGCAGATGACGCCCACAAGTTCGAAATCCGGCTCATGCGCCAGTTGTTCGAGCGCGGGAACGGCAAATTCAGGCGTACCGAGAAACAGGATGCGCACAGAACGATTTTATCTATTTATGAACACCAGCAATTTATGTAGTGGATTAAAGTGTCTGGCCACAAGGCAAATAAGCAGTGAGTGAGTTTAAAACCGTGAAAAATACCGTCACTAGCGACGCAGACGGTTAACCCTTTACTCCTTAATAGTTTAAGTGTGACGGCATTCCGCATTTTTACTGAAAACCTTATCGACGCAAGACCGGTGCGTCGTTTAATGGAACAGAAGCGGGAGCATTTGCGACAGATAAAGGCGCCAGACGGCCCACTGGTGATGTCCCCAGGAGACTTCCCAGCGAAGATGGTGAACACCCGCAGCGCGCAGCTTCTGATACAGCGCGCGGTCGGAGGGCAATAAACTGTCGTGGCGGCCGACCGAAAGCCAGAGCAGGCGCAGATTGCGACCGAGCCGCCGGGGATGGGCGGCCATGGAGCGGGCGCCTGAACCGGGCAGATAGGCGCTGAAACCGGCAACGTAACCGAACAAGCGGCGGTATTTCATCCCGATCGCGAGCGCCTGACCGCCGCCCATGGAAAGGCCGGCGATCGCGCGATCGCGCACCGCAGTGCGAGTACGGTAATGCGCCTGGACCCAGGGAATCAGGTCTTTGCGGAATTCGCGGGAAAATTGCACCAGGTTCTGCCGCATCCAGGCCGCGGTGGGCAAGCCATGCGCGGGATCGGGCAGAGTCTGGCCCAGCGGCATGACTATCATCATGGGCCGGGCGCGGCCCTGGGCGATCAGGTTATCGGCAATATAATTGGCGCGGCCCACCTCGGTCCAGCCGATTTCATGGTCGCCGTAGCCATGCAGCAGATAGAGCACGGGATAGCGAACGAGGCGATTGTGGAAATAACCTGGCGGGGTATAGATTTCAACCGGTTGAAAACGACCGAGAACTTTTGAGTAGTACCAGCGGCGCGTGACCGCGCCATGGGGATTGCCCCGCGGCTCATAGGCCGCGGGGTGGGCGCCGGGCACGTCGAGCAGGCTGCTGTTGCCCCAGATGCTGCTCTGCTGCAGCCAGAAATTATAAGGATCGGTGATTGAAAGGCCATCTACCAGGAAGTGATAGGCATAGATTTCGGGCGGGAGCGGACCGAGCGTCACTTTCCACAGTCCGCCAGGTTGGCGCACCAGCGGGGTGGGCTGGGTGGACCACTCGCCCAGCACACTGACGGAATGAGCTTCGGGAGCGCTTAATTCAAACGTGACGGTCCGGTCCTTATGCACCCTGGGGTAGCGGCCCAGTTGGGCAAATAAAGACAATGCCGGCAGGAAAACCAGGCAGAGAGCCAGGAAACAAGTTTTTCTGAGTTTCACGGTATGTATTGTAGAACCTGTCTGATAAAGCCGTATCCATTAAAATTCACGCAATGCCTACCCTGATCTGATGGCATGCACCATTGATGAGACAGATGCCAGGACAAAGTTATTTTTCCGGGGGCAGGCCCTGGAGGGCGCGCCGGACGCGGTCCTGAGCGGCGTGGATGCGAGCCAGAGTCTGTCTTTGCAGTTGCATCTGGCGCCGGGCGGCGGCGGTGTGGCCGGTGCGAAGATCGGCGAGGGCCAGATAATAATGCGGGGTGGGATTGGCGCCATCCAGGCGCACGGCCTGGAGCAGCGGCGCCCGCGCGGCGGAATATTGGCGCACCGCGACCAGGGCGCGGCCGAGGCCAAGTTGAGCATCGGCAAAGGCCGGATTGATATGGCAGGCGCGGCGGAAATCGGCGATGGCGGGCAGAAATTGCCGGGCCTGAAAATGCATGACGCCCAGAATATAGAGCGCGCCGGCGTTGGAGGGATCAATTTTCAACTCGGCGTGAAATTCCTGCCGGGCGGCGGCCAACGATGCCGGGCTGGGATGAGGCGCGGAGAGCAGCAGCCGTCCGATGCGGTAATGGATTCCCGGCAGGCCGGGATGGAGCTTTAACACCCGGCGATATTCGGCCGCGGCCTGCGTCCATTGGCCCATGCTTTCGAGCGCCTCGGCATGCAATTCATGCACCTGATACGAACCGGGGGCGACGCGAAGCAAACGGGTCGAAGCCGCCGCGGCCAGCTGGGAATAGATGTGAACGGCTAAAAAGTTCACCTCGGCATCCCGGGGAAAGGCGGCCTGCAATGGGGGCAAAAAATGCAGCGCCTGGCGCGGTTGATTGAGCAGCATGGCACAGCGGAGGGCATCGAGACCGGCCCGGCGATAGATGGATCGCGGCAGGCGAGCGGCGGCGGGCCAGCCAGCCCGCAACGCGGGCAGGGCCTGGACGCAGCGGCCCCGGGCGGCCAGCATCAGACCGCGGCGCAACTGGACGAGCGCTGGGGTGACGGCTGGCGCTGCCGGCAATGACGTTGCCGCCAGAACCACCGCGGCCAGGAAAAGCGCCCGAAGACCTGTCCGAAATGGATTGCTTAGATTCATCAGCTTAAATCGCAATGCTCATCCATCCGGCAAAAGGATCACGCCCAGAGATAAGCATCGCATAGCAGCGTTGGAAACCGCTCGGCAATCCTCATGTACACGATAAGCGGCACTGATGCAGTTGTAAATAACAAGGAAGGGCAGTTCCTATCCGCCCCGGCCTTGCTCTGCTCGCTTCTCCCCGAGCGCTCAACATCGTTCGACGCAGGCCACCTCTCAATGATTGAAACAGCGATTGCAAAAAAATGCGGCGCTGCCTACATGGGCAGCGCCGCTAGCCGGTTCAGGGGTGATCAACGGCTTAGAAATAGAACTTCAGCCCGAACTGGATATTACGCGCGCCCTGTGAGCTGGTGATCTGGCCCATCGAGGAACCGCCGTACACGGCGGGCGCGCCCAGAATCGGAGTATTGAAGAAGTTGAGAAATTCCGACCGGAACTCGATGCGCTTACCTTCACCGAAGGGAAATTCGCGCTGCAGGCTCAAGTCGAGAGTGTCCATCCCGGGGCCGCGGATATTGCCCACGCTGCAGGTGCCGAACTGGCCGGGCAGGGCATTGGAAAAAGTGGACCCGCTGAACCACTGAATGCCGCCGGTCGAGGCGGGTTTGTTTTCGTACTGCACCGGACCGTTGCAGTCAAGGCGCATGCCGCGGGAATTGGTGTGGGTATTGTCGGGGCCCTCGGTGGTGAGCGGGAAGCCGCCATGCCACTGCACGATGCCGCTGAGATTCCAATTGCCCAGCACGGCATTGCCGACAGAACCGAGATTCACGGATTTCCCTTTGCCGACCGGCATGGCATAGACGGCATAGGCGCTGAGCGAATGGGTCAGATCGTAGTAGCAAGGGCCCCATTCGGCTTTCATGTTGTAAAGATTTTGAAAATAGGGCGAGGTGGGCTATGTGGGTGAGCATG
>JAJZKJ010000123.1 GCA_021804195.1 Acidobacteriota bacterium | reverse complement strand
TCTGCGTACATCTGCGTCATCTGCGGTTAGCCCCGTCGCGCAGCGCCCAACTCCACTTACTACTTTCTCCATCTACTCTCTCGCGGCCCGCAGGCCGCGCCGCCTCCACTCAATATTCGATCGCCAACACTTTGCGGCGGCTATTTTCGCCGGGGCCGGCGGCTGGTACAATACGCGGCTCGGCTGTTTGCCAGGAGATAAACCCCATGAAGTCGCGCGATGTTCGCAAGCAATTTATTGATTTCTTCGCCCAAAAGCATGGCCATTCATTTGTGGCCTCCAGCCCGGTGGTGCCGCACGACGACCCCACCCTGCTCTTTACCAACGCCGGCATGAATCAATTCAAGCCTTACTTTTTGGGCACCGCCAAAGCCCCCTGGACGCGCGTTGCCAATACGCAAAAGTGCATTCGCGCCGGCGGCAAACACAACGACCTCGACGATGTCGGCCGTTCGCGCCGCCATCACACGTTTTTTGAGATGCTCGGCAACTGGAGCTTCGGCGATTACTTCAAGCAGGGCGCCATTGCCATGGCCTGGGAATTGCTCACACAGGTATGGAAGCTCGACCCCAAACGCCTGCATGTAACGGTTTACAAAGGCAACCCGGCCGACGGCGTGCCGCCCGATGATGAGGCCGCCCGGCTGTGGCAGCAGATTGCCGGCATGCCAGACGACCATATCCATCGCTTTGTGGATGACAACTTCTGGGAAATGGGCGAAACCGGCCCGTGCGGCCCATGTACAGAAATTTTTATTGATCGCACGCCCGACTGCACCGGTGGGCCGCAGGTCAATGGCACCGACCCGCGCGTGATGGAAATCTGGAACCTTGTTTTCATTCAATATAACCGCGGCTCCGACCGCAAACTCACCCCCCTGCCGGCCCAGCATGTAGACACCGGCATGGGACTCGAACGCATTTGCCAGGTGCTCGGCGGCTATGGCGACAATTACGCCACCGATTTATTCACCCCCATTTTTGATGCCATCGGCGATATCTGCGGCAAAAAATATGCGGGCCTGTTCCCCGATAAAGATCAGAAGCAGGAAGATGCCGAAACAAACCCCAACCTCGCACGCGATATTGGTTTTCGTGTTATCGCCGACCATCTGCGTTGCCTTACCTTTGCCCTTACCGACGGGGCCATGCCCGGCAACGATGGCCGCGGCTATGTGCTGCGGCGCATTTTGCGGCGGGCGGTTCGCTTTGGCCGGCAGAACCTGGGCGTTACCGATCCGTTTCTGCATAAACTTACACCGGTGATTGTAGACATTATGGGCGATGCCTTCCCAGAGCTTAAGAAAAACCCGGCCCGCGTTGCAGAAATTATTCACGATGAAGAGCAGAGTTTCGGCCGCACGCTCGATAGAGGCCTGGAACTCTTCAAGCTCGCGGCTGCCGAAGCCCGGGCAACCGGCAAGGTTCCCCCGATGGTTTCGGCCGCCAACGCCTTTAAGCTGCACGACACCTATGGCTTTCCGATTGATTTAACGCAGGTGATGGCCCGTGAGCAGCATTTGGAAGTTGACGCAGCGGGTTACGAAACACTCATGGAAGAAGCCCGCGAAAAAGCACGTTCAGCCGGCAAAACATCACAAGACAACCTCGCCGACTTACCGCCCGACATTCTCGCCGAACTCGCAAGGCTGCATGTCAGCGGCACCAACGATACCGCCAAATATCAGCACAAGGCCATTCGCAGCGATGTAGCGGCAATATGGGATGGTGGGCGTTTGGTGGGTTCGCTGGCTGATGCCGGCTCGAGCGCGGCGGTTATTCTGCGGCAAACCAACTTTTATGCTGAAATGGGCGGACAAGTCGGCGACACCGGCGAGTTGCACGCGGACCACGGCGGCTGCTTTGAAGTGCGCGAAACACGAAGTGTCGGCGGCTATGTGCTGCACCTTGGCATTTTGCGCAGCGGCAAACTCAACACCGGCGACACCGTCAGCGCCGAGGTGCATGGCGCCCGCCATCGTATCGAAAACAATCATACCGGCACCCATCTGGCCAATTGGGCCTTGCGGGCGGTGCTCGGCGAGCATGTCGAGCAGAAAGGCTCGCTGGTAGATGCCGAAAAACTGCGATTCGACTTTGTGCAGCCCAAAGCGCTCACCGACGCGCAAATTGCCGAGGTCGAAGCCCTGGTCAATAAATCTATTGCGGCTGATTTACCGGTGTACAGCCAGGTAGTGCCGCTGGAAGAAGGCCGAAAGATCAAGTCGCTGCGCGCGGTGTTCGGCGAAAAGTATCCGCCGCAGGTGCGGGTGGTAAGCGTGGGGGCGCCGGTAACCGAGCTTCTCGCCCAGCCCGACGACGCACGCTGGATGAATTACTCCATCGAGTTCTGCGGCGGCACGCATGTTGCCTCCACCAAGGCAATAGAAAACTTTGCCCTGGTTGCCGAAGAGTCGGTAAGCAAGGGCATTCGCCGCATTGTGGCCCTTACCGGCGCTGCCGGCAAAAAGGCTGCGGACCTCGCCGGCCGGATGGATTCTCTTATTACGCAAAGCGCCGCGGCCGATGCGGCAGGTCTGCCCGCAGCCATCGCGGCGATTCAATCTCTGGCGCGCGAGCCGCACCTGCCGATGCTGCAGCGGCGCAAAGGCCAGCATGCGGTAGCCCAATTGCAGCAACGGCTGAAAGATCAACACAAAAAAGCCGGCGGCACCACGGGCGGCCCGGCTGCCGCCGAGATCGAACGCCTTCTTGGCGCGATAGAGCATGTTAACGGCACCGCACTGCTGGTGAGTTCGCTTCCGGAAGCGTCAGCCGATGTACTGCGAGGCGCAATGGACGCCATCAAGAAAAAACACACCCAAACGCCCCTGGCCATTCTTCTCGCCGGCGTATCGGTAGATCACGATAAGGACGGCAACCCCCTGCCCGCAAAAGTTAATTTGCTCGCGGCGGTAAGCGATGCCTTGGTTGGTAAGTTGGCTGCCGGCGATTGGGTTAAAGCGATTGCTCCTATGGTGGGCGGCAGCGGCGGCGGACGGCCGCAGATGGCGATGGCCGGCGGCAAAGACACCGGCAAAGTAGCCGAGGCATTGGCCGCCGGGCGCGAACTTGCCCAGAACAAACTTGCCTGATCATCCTGCGTTGCATTTACCTGATCGAAGGATTTTTTTGTGCCTTCCGACAACAACACCTCTGTGGCCATTGCCAATGACAACGCCGAGACAAATGCAACTGCACCACAAGATTTTCGCCTGGGGTGGTTGGCCTGGTCTCATTTTTTGAACGATGGAGCCGCCTTTTACCTGCCCGGAATTTTGCCCGCGGTGCTGACCGCATTGCATGAGCCCGTGCGCATGGTCGGCGTGATTATGCTGGCGATGTACATTGGCCAGACACTTCAGCCGGTGGCGGGCCTGTGGGCCGACAAAATCGGCGGCAAATCGCTCGTGGTCGGCGGGCTGTTGCTTGCGTCGCTGGGGGCGGCGCTGGTAGGCCTCTCGCCCAATGTTTGGGTGCTCATGGCACTGCTGCTGGCCAGCGGGTTGGGCAGCACGTTGTTTCATCCACAGGCTTTAGCCCAGGTGCGGTCGCTGACGGTAAAACGCCACGGCATGGGCATGTCTCTGTTTTTAATCGGCGGCGAACTCGGCCGCGGCATCTGGCCTTTTATCAGCAGCATTATTGTGGTGCGACTGGGGCTGCCGTACCTGTGGCTGCTGGCGCTGCCAACGCTGCTTACCCTGCCCCTGTTTTATGGGCAGTTGCCGAGCTTGCCGCAGCGGCCCAAAAGCGCAAAGCCGGCGCATCTGCACTTCCGCGAGCATCGCCGGCCTTTTTGGGTGCTGGTAACGTATTCGACATTGCGCGCCTTGGTGGTATTTGGCACACTGGTGTTTATACCCATTATGTGGCGGCTGCGCGGCGGCGCACTGGTAAGCGGCGCATCTATTCTTACCACTCTGCTGATTACCGGCATCATCGGCCAGGCCGCCGGTGGAACGCTCGGCGACAAGCTGGGGCGCAGGCATGTGCTGCAGGCAGCCGCCGCCCTGCTGCTGGTGCTTACGCCGCTGCTGCCGCTTACGCATGGATTTCTGCTGTGGGTTTTGGCTGCAGCGCTGGGCATACCGATGTTTGCAACGTTTTCGCCGACGCTGGTCATCGGGCAGGAAATCTTTTCTGAGAATCGGGCGCTGGGAGCCGGCATTGCCCTCGGATTTTCCAATGGGTTGGGCGCCATCGGACTTTTGCCGCTCGGCTGGGTTGTTCAGCGGTTCGGCATCGGGACCCTATTTGGCATTTTGACCGCCGCCGCGGGCCTCATGCTGGCGTCATCATTTTTATTTTCGCCGAAGGTGCATCCCTCTATGAACTGACGGCGGTCAGGCACCAAACAAAAATAAAGATGATGCATCTTGGTCCTCGAAATTGAACGTCGCCCCACAATGAGCCAACTATCGGGTCTCTCCTGCTCAACTATCTACTGATCTCCTGTTCTCGCGGCCCGCAGGCCGCGCTGTGCTCCCCAAGGCGGTGCGTCTCTGCTATAGTCAAGTGCTGGAGAAATCGCCAACCGATGGAGCAACGGATTGTGAAACATGTTATCGTTGTGCAGCATGTGCCGCCGGAAGGTATCGGCAGCATTGCCCATAGCTTAAAAGCCGCCGACATAAAAGCCCAAACTTGTGAAATCTTCGCCGGTCATGCCGTGCCGCAGGCCATCAATGGCGCAGCGGGCGTGATCATCATGGGTGGCCCCATGGGCGTGTACGAACAGGACCGCCATCCATTTTTAACCCATGAACTCAACTTGCTGCGAAGTGCCCTTGATGCCAACAAACCCATTCTCGGCATTTGTCTGGGGAGCCAGCTTCTGGCTGCGGCCTTAGGCTCGCGTGTATACCCGGGCCGGCAAAAAGAAATTGGCTGGCATGAAGTGAAGCGCAGCGATGCCGCCAAGGCGGATAAACTATTTGCCGACGCACCCGATGCTTTTCAGGCTTTTCATTGGCATGGTGACGTGTTTGATGTTCCGCACGGAGCGGTGCCGCTGCTATCATCCGAATTAACTTCGTGCCAGGCTTTTCGCTTTGGCGCAGCGGCCTATGGGCTGCTTTGCCACCTGGAGGTTACGCAAACCACCGTGGCGGCTATGGCTGAAACATTTGGCGATGAATTGATCTCTGTCGGCGGTAGCGGCCGCACCATCATTAAAAAAGCCGCCCGCAATTTGCCGAGCCTGCAAACCATAAGCCGGCGGGTGTTTGATCAATGGGTCGGGCTGCTTTAATGTTGCAACCCGGCGATTACTTCAGGCTAGCACCAAGGAAAATGCACCATGCAACAACCCGTACTACAGATTTGTTGGCTGCCGCACGGCAAGGGCCTTGAGGCTCCGGGCTATCAAACACCCCATGCTGCCGGCATGGATGTGCAGGCCGCCGTGACCGAGCCGTTTACGCTTGCGCCCATGCAGCGAGCGGCTATTCCCTGCGGTTTTATTATGGCGATCCCGCCGGGTTACGAGGTGCAGATTCGGCCGCGGTCAGGCCTGGCTCTTAAGCATGGCATCTCGGCCCCCAACGCCCCCGGCACCATAGATGCTGACTACCGGGGTGAACTTAAGATTCTGCTGATCAATCTCGGCAGCGAACCATTTGTAATAACCCGCGGCATGCGCATCGCACAAATGATTGTCGCGCCGGTGGCCCAGGCAACGTGGCAAGCGGTGGATTCGCCCGATCATCTCGCACCCACCGACCGCGGCACCGGAGGTTTTGGCAGTACAGGCCACTAAGCGGTGCCATAGCTCCTGCGACTCTTTGCAGAAGCTATAGCGCTGCGCTGCCGCTATCCCTTGGGGGTGCGGCGATACTCGCTGGGTGCAACGTGATAGACCCGCCGAAAGACGCGCGAAAAATAAAGCGGATCGTTAAAGCCGACATCGCCGGCGATTTGCTTGAGTGGGCGCGTGGTAGTGTCGAGCAATTCCGCGGCGCGGCTCATTTTAAGGCGAATAAAATAATCGAGCGGAGCGTAACCGGTGGTCTGTTTAAAAAGCGCCATAAAATGCGATACCGACAAATTGCTCAGCCGGGCCAGTTCACGCACTGCAATGCGCGCATGCCGGCGCTGCCGCATGTAGGCTATCACCGCTTCCATATCTTGATGCCGCCGGCTGGTTAGCGGCGAGCGTGCCGAGTCAACCACCTGGGCCAGCAAATGCGCCAGCGTCATGGCCGCAAGCTGCAGGTGTGCCATGCGGTAGCCCCGACCCAGCACATCAGTAATTTGCTCGAACAGCGGCACAAGATCGAGATAACCGGCAACATCAAACACCGGTAAAAAGTCGCGCCGGCGCAGCTCGGCTGTAAAGTGCCCAGCCGCCCTGCCCGCGGCGTGACACCAGTAAATTGTCCATGCACCCTTGGGGCCGGAGCCATAGCAATGCGCTTCGTTTGGGCTTACAACGGCCAGTTGCCCCGGCAGCACATCAAAGTGCCGCCCGGCGATTTTGAGCCATCCCTGGCCGCTGACGCACAAAATAAAAATCGTCTGCGGCGAGCCGGCAGGCCGCTCCACATAATGATTCGTCGCCTTGGGAAAGTACCCAACGTCGCTCGGAATCAGCGGCATCGGCAGGTGGTGCGCTAAAGCCTGATTTACCAGCGGCCGCGGCAGCACAATCATACGTTGCTGCGGAAACCCGTGCGGCACATGCGGGGTCGAAACTATTTCCTTTTGAGTGTGATCTATCGGTAAACATTGTAACG
>JAJZKJ010000122.1 GCA_021804195.1 Acidobacteriota bacterium | reverse complement strand
TGCGACCGAATCGGAAGGCTGGTTTTATGAAGGCGCCGGCATTTACCGCCATGTCTGGCTGGTGAAGACCCATCCCCTGCATGTGCCGCAGTGGGGCGTCTATACCCGCGCCAAAGTCAGCCGGATACAGGGCGGGCACGGCGCCGCCGAGCTGGAACTGTTTACCGAAGTTGAAAACGCCGGCCCCAAGGCGGCGCGGGCGGAAGTGGTTTCCGTGCTCCGCGACCCCGCCGGTAAAGTTGTGGCCCGCCGCCGATCATCGGTGCAACTGCGGCCCTGGAGCCAGACCACCGTCCGCCAGGCCGCCCGTTTGGCGCGGGCGGAATTATGGTCGGTTGAAACGCCGCATTTATACCAGCTCGAAACCACCCTCGAGCACGCCGGCCGCGCCGTGGACCAGCTCACCACCCCCTGCGGCATCCGCCACATCCGCTTCACCGCCGATCACGGCTTTTTTCTCAATGGCCGCCATGTGGAGCTGCACGGCATGTGCAACCACCAGGATCACGCCGGCGTGGGTTCGGCGCTGCCCGACCGGCTGCAGTATTACCGCATTGAAAAACTCAAAGGCATGGGCGTCAACGCCTATCGCACCTCGCACAACCCGCCCACCCCGGAACTGCTCGATGCCTGCGACCGGCTGGGCATGCTGGTGATGGATGAGACCCGCATGTTCAGTTCCGACCCCGAGGGCCTGAGCCAGCTTTCGCGTCTGGTGCGCCGCGACCGCAACCGTCCCAGCGTCGTCATGTGGTCCATGGGCAACGAAGAATGGTTCGTGCAGGCCAAGCCGCTGGGCGAGCGCATCGCCGCCAGCATGAAGCGCCTGATCCGCCGCCTCGACCCCACCCGTCCGGCCACCCAGGCGATGAATATTCCCTCGATGTGGGGCCATGGCGTATCGCATGTGGATGATCTGCAGGGCTTCAACTACGGCGGCGCCAAGCCCATGGACGCCTTCCATGCCAAATTTCCGAAGAAGCCCTGTTTTGGCTCTGAAACCGGCAGCACGGTTTCCACGCGCGGCGAATATGTCACCAGCAAAAAACTGTGTTATGTCAGCGCTTACGATGTCAACCGGCCGCCCTGGGCCCAGTTAGCCGAGCAATGGTGGGGCGATATCTATGCCAAGCGGCCGTATCTGGCCGGCGGCTTTGTCTGGACCGGCTTTGACTACCGCGGCGAACCCACGCCGTATGGCTGGCCCTGCATTAACTCGCATTTCGGCCAGATGGACGTCTGCGGCTTTCCCAAAGACGATTATTACTATTACCAGGCGGCCTGGAGCGGGCATCCAGTGTTGCACCTGTTTCCGCACTGGAACTGGGCCGGCCAGGAAGGCAAGCCCGTGAGTGTCTGGGTTTATAGCAATCTGGACGCGGTCGAACTGTTTTTGAACGGCAAAAGCCAGGGCCGGCAAGATGTGGTTCCCAACCAGCACCTGCAATGGCAGGTGGCCTGGGCGCCGGGCACGATCGAGGCGGTGGGCTATAAGAACGGCCGCAGGTTCATGACCGCGCGCCGCGAAACCACCGGCGCCGCGGCGCGGATTCTGCTGCGGCCCGATCGCGCCTCCATCGCCGGCGATGGAGAAGACGTGGTCGTGGTCGAGGCCCATGTGCTCGACTCCGCCGGCCGGCTCATGCCCACCGCCGATCATCTGATTCAATTTGAAGTTTCCGGTCCCGGCCATATCATCGGCGTCGGCAATGGCAACCCGACTTCGCACGAACCCGATAAGGCCAGCCGCCGCAAAGCCTTCAATGGCCTTTGCGTGGCCATTGTGCAGGCGCGGCAGGCCGCGGGCGCGCTCGAAATCCGCGCTTCCAGCCCGGGCCTGCGCTCCGCCGCGGCCCGGGTGAATGTGTCGGCCGCCGGGTCCCGCGCCCTGATTTAAAAAAATTCAACCGCCATCCATTGACCTATGAAAAATATCCATCGCTTTCTGTTGTATGGCATTGGCCTGCTGAGCGCCGGCATTTTTCTGGTTGCGGCGCGGCCCGCGCCCGCCAGCCGTCCCTGGCTGAACCCGCGCCAGCCCATTCGTCAGCGGGTGGCCGAGTTGCTGGCCCGCATGACGCTTAAGGAAAAGCTGGCCCAGCTCTATCCCAGTTATCGCCGGCCCGGCAGCGGCGCGCCGCCCTTCATTGACACCACCGGGACGTTTACGCCCGCCCAGGCGGCGCGCGCCATGCGCGAGTTGTTCAGCAACTACGATCATCTCAGCCCGCGGCGTTCGGCGATTTTGCGCAACGCCATGCAGCGCTATCAAATCGAAAAAACCCGGCTCGGCATTCCGCAGTTGATCTTCGGCGAGGCACTGCATGGCTTTATGGAGTACGACGCGACCAGCTTTCCCAACCCCATGGCGCTGGCCAGCACCTTCGATACTCATCTGATCCATCAGGACTACCGCGCCGCCGGCGATGAAGCGCGTTCGGCGGGCGTGGATCAGGTCTTTGCGCCCGATCTGGATCTGGCCCGCGATCCGCGCTGGGGCCGGGTCGAAGAGACCTTTGGCGAAGATCCCTATCTGGTCGCCCGTATGGGCGTGGCCGAGGTGCTGGGCCTGCAGGGCCGCAACTTTTATATCAATCACCATCACGTGCTGGCCACCGCCAAGCATTTCATCCATGGCCAGCCCGAGGGCGGCCGCAATACCGCGCCCTCGAATATCAGCGAACGCACCCTGCGCGAGTATTTCATGGAGCCATTCAAGGCCGTGGTGCGGCAGGCCCGGGTCGGCAGCATCATGGCCTCCTATAACGAAATTAACAGCATCCCTTCCAGTGATAACTACTGGCTGCTGACCCGCATGCTGCGCCAGCGCTGGGGCTTTCAGGGTTTTGTCACCTCCGATGGCGGCGCCCTGCCGCTCCTGGTCACCGTGCATCACGTGGCCCGCGACTACGCCCAGGCGGCGCGCGAGGCCCTGCGCGCGGGCGTGGACTATGAGCTGGGCTATGGCGTATATAAGACTCTTTATAAACAGGCAAAGGCCGGCATCGTGCCCATGAGTGAAATTAACCGCGCCGTCGGATTGATCCTGGCCGCTAAATTCCGTCTCGGCCTGTTTAACCATCCTTACGTCAACCCCGCGTACGCCGCCCGCATTACCAACGACCGCGCCCATCGCGCGCTGGCCTTGCGCTCGGCCGAGGAAGCGATCACGCTGCTGAAAAATCAGGGCTCGCTGCTGCCGCTCGACGCCGCGAAAATCAAGACCATCGCGGTGATTGGCCCGAACGCCACCGGCGTGCATCTGGGCGGATATGCCCGCGGCGCCGGGCCGGGCCATGGGGTGAGCGTGCTGGCCGGCATTCGCGCCGCCGCCGGGCCGGGCATCAAAGTCCTCTATTCGCCCGGCTGTGTTTTGACCCAGATTCAGGGCGGCCGGCCCGCGCCGGTGGGCTGGAGCGCTTTTTACGCCAATCACATCGTGCCCGTGCCGGCCGCGCAACAGCAGGGCGCCGTCGCCCGCGCCGTGGCCACCGCCCGCCGCGCCAATGTCGCCGTGGTGGTGATCGGCGACAACGAAAGCATGGACCGCGAGGCCTGGTCGGAAATTCATCTCGGCGACAGCGCCACGCTGCGCCTGCTGCCGCCGCAAAATGAACTGGTGCGCAAAATCGTGGCCACCGGCACGCCCACGGTGGTGGTCTTCATCGAAGGCCGCCCCTTGCAGTTCAACTGGATCAAGCACCATGTGCCGGCCATTCTGATGGCCTGGTTCCCGGGCGAGCAGGGCGGCACGGCGCTGGGCAAAATTCTCTTCGGCCAGGTCAACCCTTCCGGCCATCTTCCGGTCAGCATCGCGCGCTCGGTCGGCATGCTGCCGGTGTATTACAACCACAAGCCGTCACTGTTGCGCAACTACCAGTTCGTGAAAAACGGCCCGCTGTATCCCTTCGGCTACGGCCGCAGCTATACCACCTTCCGTTTCAGCCATCTGCAAATCGTTCCCGACGTCATTCACCCCGCCGGCACGGCCATGGTCAGCGTGAATGTAACCAACACCGGCCGGCGCGCCGGCACGGAAGTGGCGCAGATGTATATCCATCAGCTGGTGGCCACGGTAACGCAGCCGGTCGAGGCGCTCAAGGGCTTTGCCCGCGTCCATCTGCGGCCGGGGCAGACGAAAACCGTGCATTTCCGCATTACCCCGCGCACGCTGGCCATTCTGGGGCTGCGGATGAAGCGCGTGGTGCAGCCCGGAATCTTTGATGTCAAAGTCGGCGACAGCTCGGTCCACACCATGAGCATGCCGCTGACCGTGGCCCGCGATGGCGTGGCCCTGCCCGCGAACTAGAGTGCAATAAGACCGTTTTTATGGCTGTAAGTTGAATGTAATATCATGCCGCAATCCACCTCCACTGCTTCCGCCGCCGGCCGGGTCAGCCATGTGCGCTGGCTCATCTGCGGGCTGCTGTTTCTGGCCACGGTCATTGCCTATGTGGACCGCAGCGTGCTCAGCTTTCTGGAAAAAACCCTGCAAAGCGTGATCCCCGGCCTGAATAGCCTCACCTACGCCCACATCATGGTCGGCTTCATGATCGCCTACGGCATCGGTCTGGCCGTGGCCGGCGGCCTTACCGACAAACTGGGCACGCGCCGCGCCTTCGCGCTGGCGATTTTATTGTGGAGCTTTGCCGCCATGCTGCCGGCCTTTATTGCCAGCGTGCATGGCTTTCTCGTGGCCATGGTCCTGCTGGGCCTGGCCGAAGCCGCGAACTTTCCCGCCTGCATCCGCACCGTGGCGGAATGGTTTCCCCAGGCCGAACGCGCCCTGGCCACGGCCCTGTTCAACTCCGGCGCCAATGTCGGGACCATGGTTGTCCCCTTCGTCGTGGTATTTTTCACGATGCGCTTCGGCTGGCGGCAGGCCTTTCTCGCCACCGGCGCCATGGGGTTTCTGTGGTTGTTTCTGTGGCTCTGGATTTATAAGAAACCGGAAGCCCATCCCGGCGTATCCCCGGCGGAGTTGCGGCACATTCAATCCGGACGCGCCGAATCGCCGGCCGGAATTGCCTGGCGGCATCTGCTGCCGGTGAAAGAAACCTGGGCCTTCGCCATCGGCAAATTTCTTACCGATCCCATCTGGTGGTTTTGGCTATTCTGGCTGCCCCGCTATCTTGAAGGCACTTTCCATCTGAAGCTTGGGCCGACCAGCATTCCTTTCGCCACCGTGTATCTCATTTCGATTGTCGGCAGCATCGGCGCGGGCTGGCTGCCGGCCCGCTTTTTGCGGCGTGGCCATACTGCGAATTGGTCCCGCAAGATCACCATGCTGATCTGCGCCTTAGCCGTCGTGCCGGTGATTTTCGCTCCGTATTCCCACAGCCTGTGGGTGGTGGTCGCGCTGGTGGGACTGGCGGCCGCGGCGCATCAGGGCTGGTCGGCAAATATTTTTACCATTCCCTCCGATGTCTTTCCCAAAACCGCGGTCGCCAGCGTGGTCGGCATCGGCGGCCTGGCCGGCGCCATCGGCGGCGCGCTGTTTCAGGAACTGGCCGGCGTGGTCGTGCATCGTACTCACAGCTATTTGCCGCTTTTCGCCATTGCCTGCGTCATTTATCTGCTCGCCCTGGGCATCATGCATCTGTTGACGCCTCGTCTGGCGCCGGCGCGGCTGACCGTTGGAGATTAAAACAAGCTCTGCGCGAACTTTCCTGACTCCTGCCGAATTCGCCCTCTGGAATGGCGAAGCCATATAAGTGGCTTCGCCACTAACAGTCTTACTCTCGCTGTATTCTGTAACCTGTGTCCACACCCATGACTCCCGATGCCGCTCCCGAACCAGCGCAGGAAATGCCGGCCGCGCGCCGCTGGCGCTGGCGCATTGTGTTCATGCTGCTGCTGGTCTCGACTATTAATTATCTGGATCGCGGCACGCTGGCAGTGGTAATTCCCCGGCTGCGAGGGCTGTTTCACATCTCGGACGCCCAGTATGCCTCGGTGGTGCAGTCGTTTTTCTACGCCTACGCCGCCATGTATGCGCTCTCGGGCTGGATCATGGACCGGCTGGGACCCAGGCTGGGACTGGCCATCAGCGCCGCCTGGTGGTCGTTCGCCGCCGCGGGCAACGGCCTGGTGCGGGGAATTCTGGGCTTGCGCGTCTTTCAGTTCCTGCTCGGCATCGGCGAGCCGGCGATGTTTCCGGCAGCCTTGAAATTTGCCCAGGAGCGTTTTCCCCCACGGCAACGGGCGCTGGCGATGGGCGTATTTAATGCCGGCACCTCGCTGGGCGGCACGCTGGCGCCGCCGCTGGTGGTCTTCCTGATGCTGCGCTATAGCTGGCGCATTGCGTTTTTTAGCGTGGGCATGGTGGGGTTGCTATGGGTCTGCGGCTGGTGGTGGGTCAACCGCGCAGCCGCGATAACCCGCGCCGGGGTTCGTGAAATCGAACGCTCGCCCGCCGCCGCAAGCAGCGCGCCGCGCCCCGGCTGGGGCGCCATGATGCGCCATCCCCAGGTCTGGGGCATTCTTGCCGGCCGCGCCTGTTCTGATCCAGCCTGGTATTTTTATCTTTTCTGGCTGCCCACCTATCTCTACAAAGTACGGCATTTTTCTCTGGTTGCCATTGGCGCCTATGGCGCCCTGGTTCCCGCTCTGGCCAGCGCCGTGGGCAATGTCGCGGGGGGCTGGCTGAGCGGAGTATTGACCCGCTTTGTCTCGCCCATTCAGGCGCGCAAGCTGGTCATGCTCATTACCGTGGCTGCGATGCCGCTGATTTATTTCGGCACCCATTCGGCTTCGAAC
>JAJZKJ010000121.1 GCA_021804195.1 Acidobacteriota bacterium | reverse complement strand
CTTCTGGCGTGTTACCGCCTGGCATATAGTTATGAATAACATTAGATATTTACTGATCTATTTGTTGCTGTTGGCGGCGCCGTTCGTCGGCCGCGCCGGCGCGGCGGCGCCGGCGGCGACCAGGCCGACCGCGCCGGCGGCGGGCAATCCCTTTTTTAATCCCGACCCGCGCAAGTATATGTTCGAGAACCAGGTCAAACCGGGCATGACCGGTTACGGCCTGACCGTGATGCACGGGGCAACCATTGAAAAGTTTCATGTGCGGGTGCTCGATGTCATAGAGAATTTCGGTCCCGCCATGAACGTGATCATTGTTCGCTGCCGGGGTCTGGGACTGCGTAATTCCGGCGTGATCGAAGGCATGAGCGGATCGCCCGTGTTTATCGACGGGCGAATGATCGGCGCGATCGCCTATGGCTGGCCTTTTGCCAAGGAACCGATCGCCGGCGTTCAGCCGATCCGCCAGATGCTCCATATCCCGCTGCCCCAACCGGGCAAGCCTCGCTCCGGCGAAGCGGCGGCGGGAGGAGGGCCTTCCTGGATGGAGCGATCGGCCGTTTCCGACCGGATGGCCGGATGGTCCACGTTGGTTCGTAATATCTTTAAGTTTCGGGGGCATCCGCGCCGCTATTTTTCCCATGGAGCACGGCCTGGCCCCCTTGCCGCGGGACTGGTTCCTCTGGCCTCGCCGCTGGAAGTGAGCAACTCTTCGCCCGCGGTGCTGCGTTTTCTGCGACGCGCCTGGAGCGACCAGGGGCTTACTCCCGTCGCCGCCGGCGCCGCCGGTGGACATGTGCTCGGTGGAATGGCGACGCTCAAGCCGGGCGCTCTGCGCCTCGTTCCCGGCGCCGCCATCGGCGTACCCATGCTGACCGGCGATATGGACATGGGCGCCATTGGAACGGTCACCGACATCGTGGGTAATCGGGTATACGCCTTCGGACACCGTTTTTTCGCACAAGGCCGAACCGCGCTGCCTATCAGCGGAGCCTATATTTACACCATCATGGCCCGCCTGAACACCTCGTTTAAGCTCGGCGCCACCTATGCCATGCAGGGACGGCTGATTATGGACCAGCAGACCGGAATCGTCGGCAAGCTGGGGCTTAAGGCTCGTTCCGTTCCCATCGCCATTCGCGTGCACTATCACAATCCGGCATGGCGGCGGGTATTTCACTACCGTTTGTATCCGAACCGGAACACCACGCTGGAGTCGCTCGGCGCGGCGCTGCTGGGCAGCTTGGACGCCAAACGGAAAGTGGTCGGCAAGACCGGCAACTATACCGTGGACCTGACCGGTCAGTTCCATCTGGGCCGGACGGTTCTACCGATCCACCAGGTCGCCACCACCGGTTTTTTTGATCCGAACCGTGTGCTGGTGCCCCTGGCTTTGCTTCTGAACAACCCTTTTCATAATCTCGAGCTTACCAGCGTACGTTTGAAGATGTCTCTGTATGCCACGAGCCGATCCGCCATGATCACGTCCATTGTGCTCCAGCATCGCATGGTGGCGCCGGGCGGACGGTTGCTGGCGCGGGTGGCCTTGAAATCCTACCACGGCGCGACGCGGTTCGTGCGGATGATCATCCGCGTGCCGCGACGCACCCCGGATGGCGATTATCAATTAATCGTCGGCTCGGCAAACGCCGTGCTTCTTCAGCAGATCATTTACTTTCCCCAGCGTTTCGCCCCCGACAACATCGCCTCGCTGGTGCGCGACATCCGGCATCTGCTGTCCTATCGTTACAATCGGATTTACGCCAGTTTGGTTCTTAATCCGCACGGCGTGGCCGGCAGCAATGAATCGCAGCCCAATCTGCCCGTAAGCCGCATTGATCTTCTGGCGCGAAATCCCAACCGGCCTTTATATCCGCTGTACAATTCCGTGGTGGCCAGCGCACCCGCCGGCGCCGCGGTGGAGCGGGGCGGCCAGGAATTTCAGATTTTGGTCCGACGTAGAGCCAACGAGCGTTTCCGGCAACCGGCCGGCGGCGCCTTGAGTCTCCCGGCCCAGATCCCGCTTCCAGACCCATGACCCAAAACGCAGGAGAATTCATGACCAGAACAACATGGTTGCGAACCATCGTGTGGACCAGCTTGATCGCCGGCATATATCTCACGCCGCTATCTTCCGTTCGAGCCACGCACGCCCGGAATTGGAAGTTTAACAGCGAAGCAGGTTATGCCGCCGGCCATTTCCGCGGCACGCAGGTGAACAACTATGGAGAGCTGGCTCTGAGCCGCCGCATGGTTCCCCTGCTTCCCCACGCCAAATTCAGTTTCGTCAACGCTGTGATTGCCGGCCGGCACGGAACGCTCTACTTCGGAACCTCGCCGCAGGGCAAGGTTTATCAGGCGCGTGGGAGAAAAATTTCCGTTTTTTACAATCCGCCGGCTGCGGAAAATCGTGTGCTTGCCCTGGCCGAAGAACCGGACGGCGCTCTGCTGGCCGCACTCTCCGGTGTTCGTGGCGAGTTGGTTCGTCTAACCAGGGTCGGTGGAAAAGTTCAGGCCAAAATCATTTTCCATAATCCTTCCGTGCAATATATCTGGGCGATTCAACCCCTTGCCGATGGCTCGATCCTTCTGGCCACCGGCCCGCACGGCCAGTTGTGGAAAATATCTCCCCGGGGGCGAGCCGTACTGTTACTCAAGACTGGCGAGCACAACATCATGGCTCTGGCCGTCGATCCAAAGGGTAACGTGATTGCCAGTACCGACGGCCTGGGACTCGTGATTCGCGTCAACCCGCACACGGGAGCTTCGTTTGTTCTTCTCTCCGCCGGCCATGCGGAGATATCTTCACTCGCCGTCGACTCCCGCGGCGATATTTTCGCCGCGACCGCCTCACCGAATCTGGCCCGCCTCGCCGGCGGAATCTTTCAGCCGCAAACCCGTCCGCATGGGCGCCCCGCCTCCGTTGTTCCCGCCATTCACATGCCCATGAAGCCTAAGCCGCCGCACGGCAAACCAAAAGGTAAGGCCGAACACTTGGATATGAACGGTGCGGGCTTATCCGCGCCAGCCTTGGCCACACTACCGGCCATGCCGGGTCCGCCAGCAACGGCTCCACTGAACAGTAAGCAAATCGGCAACGTGGTTTATCAGATCCGACCCGATGGCCGCACCCACGTGTTGCTGCACGTGCCGGATATGGTTCTTTCCATGCTCTATCGCCATGGGGTATTGATCCTGGGAACCGGTGATCATGGGCGACTGATTTTCTACAACCCCTTCACTCAGACCGAATCGCTGGTGGCGCGGCTTAAGCAGGCCGACATTCTTTCCATGGCTCTGAATCAGCAGGGGCAGCTCTATCTGGGAACCGCCAACCAAGGGCAGGTCTATCGTCTTTCGCGCCGGATGCGGCCGGCGGGGCAATACATCAGTCGCGTGCTCGATGCGCGTCTCCCGGCGCATTGGGGTGCGGCACATGTTGTGGCGGATATCCCCCCCGGCGCTTCGGTCACTATTCAGACACGCACCGGAAATGTTCGCCGAATGGCCGGCGATCGCCGCTTTTGGAGTCCCTGGTCCGCTCCTCTGCCGGCCAACACCTATCGCCGGATTTCCAGTTCGCCGGCGCGTTATTTGCAATACCGGCTGAACTTAAAAAGCTCTCCCGCCGGTGTTTCTCCGGCGATCCGCTCCACCACCATTTTCTGGCGGCGGATCAACGTATCGCCGCAAATAAGCTCCGCCGTAGTTGAGTCCGTCCCCAGTCACCCGCACACCGTTACCATTCGCTGGCGTGCTTGCGACCCCGACGGCGACACACTCGAATATACCTTGAAATATCGCCAGAAGGGCGTGCCCGTCTGGATTGGCATCGCCCGCCATCTGCATAAAAATCATTACATCTGGAAAACCAACGACGTTCCGGACGGGAAAACCGATTCCTGGCGCCGCGCCGGGCAAGCCCGTCCGCGGAGGCATACCCTGCACGGCGTACCTGGGGCCGAACGGCGCCGGTCATTACGTGAAGATGGTCCACAACGGCATTGAATATGTCGATATGCAGTTGATCAGCGAGGCCTATGATCTGCTGCGCCGCCTGACGGGACTTTCCCCGGGCGAATTGGCCGCCATTTTTCTCCAGTGGAACCGGACGGAACTGGATTCGTACCTGATTGAAATTACCGCCACCGTGCTGGCGCAGCGCGATCCGGCCCGGCCGCGGAAATTTCTGGTCGACGGCATTTTGGACGCCGCCGGGCAAAAAGGAACGGGCCAGTGGACCGCCGCCAACGCGCTGAATATGGGCGTACCGGCCAATTCCATCGCCGAGGCCGTTTTCGCCCGCTGCATGAGCGCGCTGAAGGAAGAACGCGTCCGCGCGGCCCGCAAACTCAAGGCGCCCCCGACGGCGAAAAAAACCGGTAAAAAATCGATCGAAGCGATCCGCCAGGCGCTGTACTGCTCAAAAATATGCGCCTATGCCCAGGGGTTCCAGCTTATGCGCCAAGCCTGCAGGCAATACAACTGGAATCTTGATTTTGGAACCATCGCCGGCATCTGGCGCGGCGGCTGCATCATCCGCGCGCAGTTCCTACAGAAAATCACCGAGGCTTATCAGCGCGATGCCAACCTGGTGAACCTGCTGCTGGACCCCTATTTCCGCAAACAGATTCATACCGGCCAGGAATCCTGGCGGCGGGTGGTGATGCTGGCGGCCCAACAGGGCATCGCCGTGCCGGCGTTCATGTCGGCATTGGCGTACTACGACGCTTATCGTTCGGCCGTGTTGCCGGCGAATTTGATCCAGGCGCAGCGGGACTATTTTGGCTCGCACACGTATGAACGCACGGATGCTCCGCGCGGCAAGTTTTTCCACATCGACTGGCCCGATCCCAACCGCCCGCAACGGGAGGTATAATTGCCGACCGATTGGATCCGGTGATCGGTGATCGGTCAGTACCGCCGGAGTTCTGCGCGCCTCACGCCTCGCGTGGCGCTCCGGATGAATCGCCGGTGTCGGCGGGGGGAAGAGAGTTTTTCGTGTGCCGGCGGCGGATGAATTCCCCCACCCGTCTTCGCCGAGGCGCTGCGCGCCGGGGCAAGGGCGTGATGGCGTCAATCGCATCTGCGGTTCGCATGGCCAGGATCTGATCGCGCAACGAAGCGGCTTCCTCATATCGCTCGTGGGCTACGGCCTGGAGTAAAAGTTGATGCAATTGTTCTTTCGGATCTGGCGGAACATGCCGGCGGACCGCGCGTATCATTTCCAGCAGAATCCGCGCCTCCATCGAATTGCGTCCAGCGGGATGACCGCAGACGGCGAGAATTCGCCGCAACGTACCCCGCAGGTACGCCAACGCCGTTCGGGCAAAGCCTTGTTGGATCGCCAGGCACGCGCGGGCGCGTCCCTGGATCATCAAAATATAAGGACGATACTGTTCCAGAATCGCGCGGTCTCGTTCGGTTCGGCCATATTTGCGGCACATATCGAGCACATCAAGATTGTGTTGCGTATCGCCGACCGCGCCGTCGTAGTCGCCCAGGGCGAAAAAAGCCAGGTAACGGTGGTAATACAGAACCGATTCTTCCCGCAGCGCCTGGCATTCGCGGCCGGTCAGGCTGAATCCCTGGTCGGAACGCACAGATTTCTGGTGGCGGGCAAGCCGTTGCCGGTGGTAATCCAGTTCGCTGCGCATGTTGTGCGGCCGCCTGGCGTCCGGCCGCCCATTGACTTCCATCTGCAGAAGCCCCAGATCCAGGCGCCATTGAATCTTCTTTTT
The DNA here is from genome assembly GCA_021804195.1 of Acidobacteriota bacterium. Next base: position 1,051 of record JAJZKJ010000121.1, on the reverse strand, counting down.
TCCATCGCGCCCGCGAATCAGGCGGACGTTGATCCGTCCCGGTCGAAAATGCCAGCCCGCCAGAACCGATGTGATATCCATATCATTCGAATCCTTTGGCGATTGTCGCATGATGATTTCTCCCGACGCTCTCGCCCTGTGAATAATATTACCACTGACCTACTTTGATTATAACCCAACTTGGCGCGGCTGCTTAAAAATCTCGGAAAAATACGCGCAAATTTTCAGCGGCGCCAAGTCCTAGAATCATTGCACCGGCCACAACGGAATTCCTGGGACGTGGTTCTGGCAAAGATATACGAGCACGGCGTTGCCCCGCGATTTTCAAACAACGTATGCTTTTCCTGCCGCGATTACACCACGTTGACCGAGCGGCCGACGCGGCGCTTGCGGTTGAGCATCTGCCGGCCTTTTTTGGTTTTCATGCGAGCACGAAACCCTATCTTCCGGACTCTTTTGCGGTTGCTGACTTTATGCGGATAATGCACGGGCAAACTCCCATATTTTCATACCGGCGGCCCGGCAATGAACCGGTCAAGGTACGATGACCAAAACAGATCGAAACACCTGATTGCCCTTGGCATCGCGCGCCCGGACCGCAATGCGGTGCGGGCCGGGCGCCAGCGGCCCGACCAAGGCGCTGAAACTTTCCAGCGGCGAGTCAAAAATTTTACTCGAAGCCGCCGCCGGCCGCCAATAGCGTGCGGAATCGACCTGAAAGCGCACCGAAATGATCGGCGAGAGAGTGTCGCTGGCGACGCCGGTAATCAATACCTTGCGGCCGGGCAGCAATTTGCTTCGCAGGCGGGCAATAGTCGGCGGCGTATTTTCGATGAGGAAGGAGGAAGTTTCGCGCGCCGCGCGCCGTGTTTCCTGCGGCGGATTATCCGCCGCGTCGGACGCAACAACTTTCACCCGGTAGTAACCGTCCGGAACGTCGTTGGTTTTCCAGATGTAATGATTTTTATGCAGATGGCGGGCGATGCCAATCCAGACGGGCACGCCCTTCTGGCGATATTTCAAGGTATATTCGAGTGTGTCGCCGTCGGGG
>JAJZKJ010000120.1 GCA_021804195.1 Acidobacteriota bacterium | reverse complement strand
TCATCCGCCTGTTCGACGCGATTCAATGGGGTGGACTTCCCTATGGCCGCGGCTATGCCGCGCGCGTGGTCAAAACATACCAGCAGGACAATGCCGAACGAAATTTTGCCGTCACGCGCGCCGTCATCGGAAACCTGGCGCGCGTCTTGATGATCAAGGACGAAGTGTACGTCGCCATGATGTACACCAGCCCGGAAAAGTATCGGCGGGATCGCCGCCGCTTCAACGTGAACCCCGCCAACGGCGACCATATCAAATACGTGCATCTGAATCGTCCTGAATTTGAGATCGGCGGCCTGCGAATCCGATTCCATCTCAAGGGTTACGACTGGCAGATGCGCATCCTGCGCCACTGCCGCTGGCTGCGCACCCTTCTTCCCGCCTGGCACGCCCGGGAACGCTCGTTCCGTGACTGGTACCTGCGCCTGGTCGATACCTGCGAGTTGCACGAGCCGTGGCTTTACAATCTCTGGCTCGACATTCTCCAGGCGCCGCAAACGGTGACCGGTTTTCGAGAGGTTCGCTATCCCAAAATGGAGGCCGCCCAGAATCGCGTGCGCGAAGTGCAAAATGCCATCGCCGCCGGCAAGGCCGACGGCCGTTTCCGCTCCCCGGCACGCACCGTGAGCCTGACCAGCCAGGTGGTCGGGACCTTCCGCGGCCCCGGTGCGCCGGGATAGAAAAAAATCACAAGGAAGAACAACATGGACCGGCGGTAACCGTGCACGACCCGGTGCGGGCAAAGAGCGGGAGTTCTTGACTTGAAAGACGGACGGTTTATGATGCCAGTCATGGATACGTTCCGCTTGCATCGACTCCTTTTGCGTGTATTGACGGGCCTGTTCCTATTTCTCTCGCCCGATTTAGCCTTGGCTCAACTGGCCAAAAGAAATATCCCGGCTTTTATACCCCGGATCACGACTCATGCGAGTCCCATACCGGCTTACGGGATAGCCTTGGCCGCCGCGCTGGGAATAATTATCATGGCTTTTCGCAACGCGCACCGCGGAACGCGCGGCGGTGGGCGGGAAAAATAACCGGATTTGCAGGGCGACGCCGATGAACCGCATCGCTCGTGGGTCCAGGGTGGTCCTTGTTGTGACAGAGGCGCCCCATGAAAAATAGACATTGGCTCATCCTCGGTCTGCTGATTCTCAATGCCGTGCTGGCCGCGGGACTTATCTGCCGGATCGGCGGCTGGCGCGCGCACGCCGCCCGTGCCCGGGCGATTTTGCGAGGGGGTCATTATCTGACCGTTTCCGGCTCCAGCAGCGCCGGTGGCGCCGTTTACGTGATGGACGTCGATACGGGCGTGCTGGGGGGATGGATAATCTCCCCGACCAACCCACGCCGACTGGTGTTCATCGCCCCAGAGAGTATTTCACAGGACATTAGGCGCCTGCAACACCGCCTGCGATAGCTTCCCGTAACCGTAATCTCGATCGGCCGGCGCATGGCACGCAGACAGGCAGCCGGCGGGACCGGAGGCGCGAGGTAGCTGGCGTTCCAACGGCAATGCTTCGGGAGTTAAATAATGAAACGTGATTCCATGCTCATTGGTTTGCTGGTGCTTGGCGCTCTCGTGCTGGCGGTTGTGCTGGCCGTTTACCACTCGGGCCGGTCCGCGCGTGCCGATGTTTTTGCTCCCAGCAGCGATTACACTCTGCTTACGTCGTCCTCCTCTTATGGCAACGTGAATATGCTCAACGTCATTGACAATCGCCAGGGGCTGGTGCTGATCTACTCGCTTAATGGAACGAGGCTGGTACTGATTCATGTGGTGAATCTGAAAAATCGCTTGCATTCGCATTCGTCGCGACTGCGCTAAGATCCTGTCTCAATAGATAGGCTCTTAGAATCCATCCGGTGGCCGAAATAGAGGACCGCGTCTTTTTTTGCGATGGATTTTCCATACCGGTGGAACGCGAATGAGACCACCATGGGCGGCCATCCAGTCGGGCGACTGTTTTTTGAAAGGAGCGGGGCGTGCTGGATTTCGTGCGCGGACTGGCCGAAAAGGTTCTGGCTGGTGAATGGCTCAATCGCTCGGAGGCAAGCGAACTGATCCGCCTCCAAGGCGACGATATTCCCGATCTGTTTTACTGGGCCAACAAGATTCGCATCCGCTTCCAGGGGCGGAATATACGCTTTTGCGCCATCGTGGCCGCCAAAGTTGGCGGCTGCTCGGAAGATTGCAAGTTCTGTGCGCAGTCGTCGCATTATTCGACCGCGCGGAGCGCCGCCGCCAAACTTACCGACCAACAGGTGCTGGATTCAGCCGAACATGCCGCCGCGGTCGGAGCCGATAGTTTTGGAATCGTCAACTCCGGCCGTGGCCCGACGCGCTCTGAACTGGAAAACTGGTTGGCCCCGCTGCTGCGAAAAATAGCCCGCAACGGCAAAACTCGCGCCTGCGCCACCCTGGGTGCGCTGACGGGCGAAACCGCTCGCTTTCTCTTTGAAAACGGCGTGCGGCGTATCAATCACAATCTTGAAACCAGCGAGCGCTTCTATCCGAGCATCGTTTCGACCCATCCATATTCCGAGCGGCTCCACACGCTTCGCACCGCCAAGAAAGCGGGCCTTTCCCTCTGTTCGGGAGGCATTTTCGGCATGGGCGAAAGCTGGGAAGATCGCCTGGACCTTATTTTTACCCTGCGCGACATCGGTGTGGATGTCATGCCGCTGAATTTCCTCAATGCCATCGCCGGCACTCCGCTGGAACATCAGCCCAAACTTGCGCCGATGGAGTGCCTGAAAATCATCAGCATCTGCCGGTTTATATATCCGCGGGTTGAATTGAAAGTCGCCGGTGGCCGCGAAGTGTGCCTGCGCGATTTGCAAAGCTGGATGTTCTTCGCCGGCGCCGACAGCACCATGATCGGCGATTATCTGACCACCTATGGCCGCAGCCCCCAGTTGGATCACCAAATGGTTCGTGATCTCGGTCTGGACTGGCAAACCTATGAAGATGGACCGGTCGAGCCGGCCGGCGAACATCCCCGGCTTTCGCGAATCAGCCACACGGGGCGTTTCAACATTCCCATCATTTATGAAGGGGAAGTGGCCGTGCGTCAGGATGCCGTGGACATGTTTCGTTCGTGACCACCGCGAAAAATGATCTCGTTTTCATCCACGGACTGGGTCTTTTAAGTCCGCTCGGCTTGGGAGTCGAGGCGCACTGGCGGGCCATCCGCAATGATCGACGCCTGGTGGATCGCGGCGTCATACCCGATGAGCTGATCGAGAGAGCCTTGCGGGTGGGCAAGTGCGGATTTGCTTGTCCGCAAAAATTCCACCATCTATCTTGGGACCGCTCGATTGTGTTGGCTCTCGCCGCGGCGCTGAGCGCTTGGGACGACGCCGGTTGGCCGCCGGAATTCCGCCGCCGCGATACCGGTCTGTTCCTGGCGACCAGCAAAGGACCGGCCTTGACCTGGCTTGCCGCCTGCGGCGCGCTGAAGACCGGTTTGCCCGGGCTCTTAAGCGAATCTAACGCCTGGCACGTGGCCATGGGACCGGCGGCTCTCGGCGCGGCGCTGGCCGAGATTCTCGAATGGGAAGGCGCCGTCCATACCTCGGTGGCGGCGTGCGCCAGTGCGCTGGTCGCGGCGCATCGCGCTGTGGAAGCGCTGCGGTGCGGCGAATGCCGGCGGGCCATCGTGGTGGCGGCGGACGCCTCGGTGCATCCGTTTTTTGAAAGTGGTTTGAACAATCTGGGGGTATTGGCGCCGCCCGGGGCCGATGCGCATCGCCATTGTCGGCCATTTTCCGATGAAGGCACGGGTTTTTTCATATCCGAAGCGGCCGCGGCAATATGTCTGAGTCGCGCCGCACACGCCTCGCCGGCCATCGGCGCGACTTGGCTGGGATCTGATGCGACACACCTGGTTTCCGCCGATGCGCAAGCCCATTCCCTGACGACCGGGCTGAGCCGCCTGGCGGATGGTTTGCCTGTTGCTTTCGTCCATGCCCATGCGACCGGCACACGGCACGATCGTTACGAGTTGGCGGCGATCCGCCGGGTTTGCGGCGAACGTACGCCGGTATTCTCCCACAAGCAATGGCTGGGGCACAGCCTGGGCGCTTCCGGCCTGGTCGCGCTGATCCTTTCGGCCGTGTGTCATCGAAAGCGTTGCACGCTCGACGGCCGCCCTTTGGAAGCGGGAGGGCGAAGTATCACCATCGCCCAGGGCTTTGGAGGACCTATCGGCATGTGCAGGCTGCAGGAAGCTCACCGCGGCTCTGGCGGGAAACGAGGCTTGTAGGCCACGAGGCAAATGGTGAAATCAGGCCAACCTGTAAGACGCGCGAGCAGTCGATCCAGCAGTGGCGGCAGAATCCGTAAAGGAAGTAGTGTAAGCCAGACTAGGGGAACCGGTCCGCGGCGCAGTTTCCGCAGGAGCCAGGTGCACTTTTGCGCGAAGAACCCGCTGCACGAGGATATCTCTTCCACGGCGAAGCCCGCTTGCGCGCAGAGTTCGCGCAGCATTGCCGGGGTGTAGCCGCGCCGGAGATGACCGCCATCTTCGACCTTTCGGAACGGGCCATTGTCCTCCGGTGTGATGGCTCGCAGGAGGTACCGCGGCGCGGTCAGCAAAAGCGTTCCACCGGGACGCAGGCAGGCGTGGATATCCCGGACAAGTTTCCGATCATCCATGATATGTTCAATGGTTTCAAAGCAGACGGCGATATCAAACTGGCCGACGAATTCGTTTTTTTCATGCAGCTTTCGCACATCCTGAATCGGAAAGGCCGCCTTCGCGCGGCATAGAGAGGCGCGCCGGCTCGCAACATCCTGGTTGCGACGATCCCAGGACAGACCGATCGCGTCGTATCCCCGCAGCGCCGCCGCGATGGTGAATTGGCCGGTTCCACATCCCACATCAATCAATCGCTCGCCGTTACGTGTTTTGGGCAATCGTTTCCGGAGCCATCGCCAGCGGTCGTAAACAAGAAAATCGCCATGAAAAAAGCCCGCCCGGTACCCTACCAGGCGCACGAGAATGGAGCGATCCATAGAATTCCTCCTCCGGGAAAAGAACGCATTATCCTTGTTTCGGACGGAATATCAACGCCCAATTAAGCCAAATGAGCCGGAGATATGGCCTGAAAGGCGTGGCTCTCCCAACAAGCTATCGGGGATAGCCGGGGTTGGCGGAACCACTGATTTTCAGGCAACGACGCTTTCTTATCCGCTTGTTTGCCGCTTCCGGATCGCCTGTGAAAAATATCGCAAAGTTCCGGCGAATTTTGACCGACACGGGATTTTTGTTGCATCGATGGGGAGAATAATCGATAATAATTTACGGATGAGTCCACCAAGTGTTGGAAAGGAGGTTGATCGACAAGCAGGGTTCACCGCCCCCGATAACCATCGGGGTTGAACCGGAAAACCGCGTCGCAAATGTCGGATCGCAACGAACCGGAAATCTACACGCCATCTATTTTTCATCATGACCGGTGCGTGCGAAACGCCTTTGAGGCGCGGTTTTTCTTTGCGCGGATCCGCAAAACGTCGTGCGTTTTCTCCCCGCAATCCCCGGCCTGCCGGCAGAGGCGGCGCGGCGGCGGTAAAGCATACACGCGGTGCCGATCCTATGGATGACTCAAGCGGGATCGTCGGAATCTTCGCGGCCGCCGGGCTGATCGGGCGGCTTGGGTTGATCCCGCCGGTCCGGCTGATCCGATTGGTCCGGCGGTCCTTCCTGGTGGGGAGACTCCGCCGGATGATCATTCTCCGCCGCGGGTCGCCACGGCTGATTTTCCTGATCGCGCGGATCGTCCCGTCGCTGTGTCTTGCGCTCCACCAGGCCGCAGAGCGCCAAACCGAGCAAATACAGCGCCAGCAGCGGCACGAAAATGCTCAGAAAAGTAACGACATCAGGCGTGGGGGCCAGAAGAATCGAGAGGATGGCCAGGGCCAGTACGGCAAATCGCCAAAAACTACGGAATTGCGGCGCGCTGACTACGCCGATCTGGGTAAGAATCATCATCACCATCGGCACCTCAAACGATAGGCCGAAAACCAGGCACATGACGAGAACAAAGCTCAGATAATCATGGAGCATGGGTATGGGGGTAAACAGGGCGTTGGCGGGCTGAGTGTTGATTTCCAGCGTGTGCGAACCGACGTGGAGACGAAGCTGATTGTCCACGGCATTGAACCATAGCACCGCTTTGTGGGCGGGAAAATGCGTCGGATCGCGACGGACAATGGGAATGCGGGGCAGTTTGGCGGCATCGCCGGCGGGAAGGTGGGCTGTGCTTTTGGACGCAAGCCCCCCGCCGTAAATAACCCGTTCCCAGGCGTTGGGCGCCAGGGATGGCATGCGCACTTCATGATTGAACTGCATGAAAAATTTGAGCATGAACGGCAGCACGAGAAAAAAGAAGAACGCCACGCCCAGGGCGAACAGCAGAATGCTCGGTCCGATATACCGGTAGACCACCACGCGTTCGCGGCGATAAAGGCCGGCGGCGATGAATTTCCAGAACTGGTAAATAATCCACGGGCTGGCAAGCACCAGGCCGGCCTTCATACCGGTCATGAGGTAGAGAATCAGTGAGCCGGCGGGTTTGAAGTAACTCAGATGGGGCGGATATCCGCCCCACCGCAGGGCCAGCAGGTAAGGTTGATAAAGAAAGTTGATGATGTTGTCGGCATAATACAAACCCAGGGCCACGCCGATGGAACTGCCCAGCAGCGCGTAGATCAGCCGGCGGCGCAGTTCATCCAGGTGATCGCCGAAGGACATCACGGGCAAATCGCCATCGCCCCCGGAGACGTTCGGCTGGCGCCGATTCCTGAGAAATTCCCGCCATAAAGCCATGGTGGAAGGCTCTG
>JAJZKJ010000119.1 GCA_021804195.1 Acidobacteriota bacterium | reverse complement strand
ATCTGAGCACCAGGCCGTTCTGATAACCATCGGGACAGGCCATGCCGTTATTTCTTATTTTTCCAACGAGCGTTTTTCCGTCATCCTGGCGCCCTTGGTGGCTATGGACCGCTTCCTTCGTGCCCTTTTCGTGTTGGAAAAAATATTTTGATTTCGGCGACGCGGCGCCGGCCAAAACCCGGGAGCGAATATGGTTTACCGCGGGTTGCATCGATCGCAGCACCGGCGGTGGATAAATTCCCAATACCAGCACCAGCGCCGCCAAGGGCGTCAATATGCACCACTCGCGTAACGAAAGATCAGGCGCCTTGGGCCGCGCCGGGTGTCCGGCCTGAGTGGACTCACCTTGCGTTTCCGTTTCGACCAGCGGACCGAAAATGACGCAGGCGACCCAGTAAATCATGTACAGGGCGCCCAGAATCATTCCCAAGGCGGCGGGAATGGCATACGCGGGCCCCAGGTGGCCGCCATGCGCCGGCGAACCGCTCACATAAGTTCCCACGAGCGAGAGTATCTCGCTTACAAAACCATTCAAGCCCGGAACAGCCGCGGTTCCCAGGGCGAAAAAGACGGCGAAAAAGCCCAACGCCGGCAAGCGCCGGGCCAGGCCGGAAAGCTCTTTGAGATCGCGGGTGTGGTAACGGCGGTAAATCATGCCCATGACCAGCAGCAGGCCGGCGGCCAGAATGCCGGAATTAATCATCACCATGATGCCGCCGATCAGGCCCGTTGTGGTCAGGGCCAGGATGGCCAGTACGCACAGGCCCAGGTGGCTTACCACGGAATACGCGACAAGTTTTTTCATGTCGTGCTGAACCCAGCTTACCAGCCCCCCGAAAAGGATTGATACCACGCACAGAGCCGCCAGCCACGGGGTGAATCGTTGCACCGCCAGCGGCAGCATGGGCAGGGCGAACCGCAGCAGGCCGTAGGCGCCGAGTTTGAAACCGGCGATCGTCACCGCGCCGGGAGCGGGTGATTCGGTTATCGCCAACGGCATCCAGGTGTGCAGGGGAAACAGCGGAACCTTGATGGCGAATCCGATTAAAAGTCCCAGAAAAACCATTCCCTGTTGCCACGGCGAAAGCGACCGTCCGGCCTGGTAAAGCCCGGCGAGAGAGAAGGAAAACGAACCGAATTTTTCCTGGTGTACCCAGGCCAGGTAGATCAGCGAAGCCAGCAGCAGCACCGATCCGGAAAAGGCGTAAAGAAAAAACTTGCCGGCGGCCCGGCGGCGTTCGGCGTGGCCCCAGACGCCGATGATAAAAAATGTCGGGATGAGCGTGAACTCAAAGAACAGGTAGAACAGCAACACGTCGTGCGCGCAGAATACGCCGATCATGGAGGCGTAAAGCAACAGCATCCATCCGTAGAACTCGTTCTGCCGATGGTGGATTTTGTCGAAACTGTCCAGAATCGCCAGCGGCATGATGACCACGGCCAGCATGGTCAGCCAAAGGCTGATGGCATCGACTCCGAGAGAGAATTTCACGCCGAATTGCGGCATCCAGTTGTAGACGAAGGCTTCCTGCCATTGGCGGCCGTGCGCGTAATGGAACCGGCAAAGCAACCCGATGCCCAGAATGGCCGGCAAACAGGATATGGCCAAGGCCAGTGGTCCGGTGGTCCGGGCCGCCCGGCGCGGCAACATAAATACCAGCACCCCGCCCAGCGCGGGTATCAGCAGCATCATGGGTAGAATCAGGTGGTTCATAAGCCTCAATCGTCGCGATACTGGCGGAAATTTTCTTCCGTCGGGTCGTTATTTATGCCGGTCCCGCGATTCCTTTTTCCAGCAAGCCGCTTATCGCAGCAGATACAACACGCCCAGCAGCACCACGGCCACTCCCGCGACCATGCCGATGCCGTAATAACGCAACCGGCCGCTTTCCGTCGGTTTGATCGTAAAGCCGGCAAGCTGGGGAATAAATCCGATTACGAATACCAGGCCGTCTACAATGAACCGGTCCATAAGCGAAAGAATATAGCCTGAAAAGCGCAGCGGTCGAACCAGCGTGTAGTGATACAGCTCATCAATGTACCACTTGTTTTCCAGAAAATGCACCAGGGGACGCAAGACAACGGCGACCTTGGCCGCCGCCTGCCGATTGATGCGATGAAAATAGGCCGCGATCAGAACTCCCAGCACCGCCAGAGCCGCGCCGATGATCATGATGAGAATCGGATTGACATGCCCGCCCACCGGTTGCGGCAGACCGGCGGGGGGGGTGGGAACATATCGAATGGTTCCATTGAGCGGTACTCGGCCGAGGAACCCGCCGATCCATCCGCCGGGGGCGTGGGAGCCGAAAACACCCAGGTAGCCGGCGAATGTCGCCCCGATGGCCAGAACAATCAGGGGCAGCCACATAGCCGGCGCGCCGTCAAGAGATCGCGGTTTTTTGGCTGGGGCATGCCGATCCTTCGCCGCGTCGCCGGCGGCTGGTCGGCCGTGATTGACGGCATGTTCGCCACCGGGCAAGTCACCTGGTGGAAAAAAAGGAGAAGACTCGTGTTGACCCGCCGTCGCGGGCAGGATCAACTCGCCGGTGAACACGCGGAAAAATACGCGGAATGTGTAATACGCGGTAATCAGCGCGGTCAGCAGACCCACCACCGCCAGCCACGGTCCGAAACGCCAGGTTGAATTCATGGCGGCGGAAAGAATATCGTCCTTGCTGAAAAATCCGGACCAGCCGGGAAAGCCGGACAGCGCCAGGCAGCCCATCAGGATGCAGATGGCCGTGATGGGCATTTTCTTTCTCAAGCCGGACATTTTCCGGATGTCCAGTTCGCCGCCCATGGCGTGCATGACCGAACCGGTGGCCAGAAACAGCAGGGCCTTGAAAAAAGCGTGCGTGAATACGTGGAACACGGCGCCGGTTCCCGTCGCCACGCCCAGTCCCAGGAACATGTAGCCAAGCTGCGAAATGGTGGAATAAGCCCAGATGCGTTTCATGTCGTACTGGCACATCGCAATGGTGGCCGCCATGAAGGCCGTGAAACAGCCAATCAGGCCCACCAGGTGCAGGACCGGAAGATCGTGCAGGAACAGCGGCAGGCAGCGGGCGATCAGGTACACGCCGGCCGTGACCATCGTCGCGGCGTGGATAAGGGCGGATACGGGCGTGGGGCCTTCCATGGCGTCCGGCAACCACACATGCAGAGGAAACTGGGCGGACTTGGCGAACGCGCCGAACATCAGCAGCAGCGGAATCCAGAATAAAACCGTCCGATGCGCTGCGCGAAACGCCGGACTTTGCAGCGATCCGTAAAACACGTGGCTGAATTTCAACGAGTGGAATGTCAGGTAGATCATCAGCACGGCGATGGCGAAGCAGGTGTCGCCGACGCGATTGGTGATGAAGGCCTTGGTGGCCGCGTCGCGCGCCGCGGGGCGCGGATAGTAATAACCGATCAGAAGATAGCTGGCCAACCCCACGCCTTCCCATCCCAAATATACCAGCAGGAAGTTGTTGGCCAGAACCAGTGTGGTCATGAAGAACACAAAGAGGCTCATGTAGGCGAAAAAGCGGAAGTAGCCGTAATCGCCTTCCATGTAACCGGAGGAGTAAATGAAGATCAGCAGCGAAATGCCGGTGACAAAAGCCGCAAACAGGCAGGAAAGCGGATCAAGAAATATGCCGACGGAAGCCTTGAACCCCCCGGCCCCGATCCATGTCCACAGATCGGATTGAATGTAGGTGGCGTTGGGGGCGGCCAACTGGCCGAACTGGAACATCAACAACAGTTTGAGCGCGATGAAAAATGACAGGGACACACCGATGATGGCCGGCACGTGCGAGGATTTTTTGAACCATTTGGCGCCCAGCAGCGCCAGAACAATCGCTGCCCCCAGGGGGAAGGCCGGAATCAAGGCGGAAAAAATAATCGCCGCCTCATGCGGCGTCCATGAAGGATACACGTTACACTCCCGTATTTCGCAAGGCTCGGCGGGTCTTTCCTTCCCGGCCGATTACCCCTGCATGTCCGACCAGGCGTCGACGTTCAACGTCTCGCGACGCCGAAACAGCATCACTACCAGGCCCAGCGCCAGTGAGGCCTCCGCGGCGGCGATGGTCAATAAAAATATCACGAAGGACTGCCCGGCGGCGTTCTGGTGATAACAACTGAAGGCAATCAGGTTAATGGCGATCCCCTGAAACATGATCTCCGTGGAAAGAAATATCATAATCATGTTTCGGCGGGTGAGAAAACCCACCAACCCTACGGCAAAAAGCGCCGCCCCAAGGGCCAGGTAACGGTACAGAACTGGATTGCTCATGGATTCCATCTTTTTTTCACCAAGTCGCGGTTATTCCGCCGGTATTTCGCCGGAGTCGAGCATCCGGACCGGCGGTTCATTTTTACGCGCAATCATCACCGCGCCCACCAGCGACACGGTCAGCAGGACGCCGGCCAGTTCCAGGGGCAGCGCGTAGTGCGAATACAGGTTCGCACCGAGCATTCCCATGCCGCCGAAACCGGCCGGACCGGCGGCGGGCACGGCGCCCGGGCCGTGCGCCAAAGCCGCTTGACCGTAAGACATCATCTGCAGAATCGTTCCCAGAAGAAGAAAGCTCACCAGCACCGCCGCGAGCGGATCGGCGCTGATGCGGTCGTAATCGGCCGCTGGAATTTCCCCGCCCGGACTCGCCAGCATGATGACGAATACGTAAGTAACCAGGATGGCCCCGGCGTAAATGATGATCAGAACCACGGCGATGAACTCCGCCCGTAACAAAAGAAACAGGGCGGCGGCGGCCAGCGTCAGCAGAACGAAATATAAGGCGGCATACAGGGGGCGCGGATGGCATACCACGCCTGCGGCCGAGGCCAGAGCGATGGCGGCGAAAATATAAAAGAAAATGGCGGGGGGGCCGGGATAATGAACGGCCTGCTCTTGCGCCGTCCAGTGGAACCAGCCGAGCAAACCGGCGCCCAGTGCAAGAACCCCGATCAACGCGCCGAGTTTCACCAGGGCGGCGCGGCCGCGGGGAAGCATCAGATAAAGACTGATGGCTCCGAGGGCAGTCGCCAGAATCAGCGTATAATCCATGTGTCACGCCCGTATGAGTCCGCGATTCAAAGAATCGGATTATGGTCCTCCGCCGGGGAATTGCAAGCCGGCGGTTGGTGTTGGGGAATGAACGCCGGTGGAATTCAGCGCAATTATTGCATCCGGAAGGACTTATATGGTAAGGTGGAAACCCGGCGTGACTGGGGAGATGAACACTACCCGGTTTCGCAGAGTATTGAGGGCTTCTCCGGCTTTTTCAGATGGGCTTGAAACAACGTTCCCGGACAGCCGGCCAGCATGATGGTCCCCAGTCGCACGCCGCGAACTCCGATGGCGGCCGGGAAGAATCGGACCCCCCGCCCCCAACGGGTTCCAATCCCGGCGCCGCTTCCGGGGGGAGTTCCTCGAAATTTTCTCCCGGTCCGCTGACCAACTTCCAGCTTCTTGTAAAAATGTTTCAGTTTGTCGCACCCGTCCGTTGGATCGCGGTGACGGCCTGTCTGCTGGTGGGTTTGGGCGTTTTTCTGGAAATATCCTCGGTTGATCTGACGCGCATCGTGATCAACACGGTACACATGTCGTTGGGCGCCAGACAAGGACGCGTACCGCATCCGCCCGCGGTAGCGGCGGCGAGCCAACATGTTCTTGCCCCGCAACAAGGCGCCCGGGTCGTTGCGGCGGGAAATTGGGAGCAGTTGCTCCACGGTACGCTGGGAATCGTTCTGATTCTTGTCGGCCTGCTGGGCATATTTGTGGTTCTCTCCGGTGTGTGCAGTTTTTTCCGCGCGGTGACCAACACCAGGCTCAGCATGAACATGGTTTTCCACATGCGCGCAACCGTGTACGACCAGTTGCAGAGAGTCGGCTTCGGATTTCATGACCGGCATTCCAGCGGGCAATTGATCAACCGCGCTCTTTCCGATCTGCACAACATCCGCTTTTTTGTCAACATGTCGCTGGTTTCGCTGGCGGAAATCGTCGCCTACGTTCTCGGCTACAACATTCTGGTCGCCATGATTAACCCCTGGGCGGGATTGGTGTCGCTTCTGCCGGTTCCTTTCTGGCTCTGGTACATCCGCCGTTTCAGTGGAAAAATGCAGCCCATTCAGAAACAACTCATGGCGACGAATGACCACCTGGTCACCGTGTACAGTGAGAACGTGGCGGGTGTACAGGTGGTGAAGGGGTTCGCCACGGAAACGACTGAAATCGGCAAGTACAACCGCACCGCCGACGAGTTGTTCGGGAAGGTTATGACCACGGTCGGCCTTTGGGCGAATTTTGTTCCCGTGATTCGGGGGATCGCCACGGTGTCGAACCTGGCGCTGTTCCTGGTCGGCGCGATACTGGCGGTCCACGGCTATCTGCAGCCGGGTGACATCCTGGTTTTCGGCATGGCGATGGGAGCGATTCTCTCGCGATTGCAGCAGATCAACCAGATCAGCAACCAGTACCAGACGGCGGTGGTCTCGGCGCGGCGTTTTTTCGAAATCCTTCATGCCACGCCCACCATCAAAGAATTGCCCGCCGCGCCGCCGTTGCCGCGCGGTCCCGGGGCGGTGGAGTTTTCCTTCGTGACTTTCGGCTACGATCCGGCCAAACCGGTGCTTAAAGATATTTCCTTCGCCATCGACGGTGGATCGGTGGTGGCGCTGGTGGGACCAACCGGGGCGGGCAAATCGACCATGATGCAATTATTGACTCGTTTTTATGACCCGCAGGAGGGGGTCATTCTCATAGACAACGTCGATATACGCAAAGTATCGCTGGCCTCGTTACGCCGGAGCATCGGCTTCGTATTTCAGGAAACTTTCCTTTTTTCCGATACCATCGCCAACAA
>JAJZKJ010000118.1 GCA_021804195.1 Acidobacteriota bacterium | reverse complement strand
CCGGTGGTGGCGGGTGTGGGTCTTCATTATGTTGATATGGTAGTGGTTTTCCAAAGCGCAATCAGCGTTGATGATAATTCGCAGTGCCTGAATGGAGTCAGTGTCGGGTTGGCGGGGCAACTGATTTGAATCGTTCGGGTGCCAGGTTGCCAATCTTAACCCGGCACCCGATAAACACTTGAAAATAAAAGATTTATAAGTTTTGGGTGCCGGGTTGAAATTCCTCCTGGCACCCGTTATCTGTTTGAAAAATATGAACTTAACTGCCACGGGTGCCGGGTTGAGGGTGTAAATGATGTCATTTGTTTGCGTTCGATCGCCCTTCACTTCTACAACATCCCCTTCTCCGTTAAAATGCCTCTATGCGTGAAATCGTCATTTTCTCTTTGTTGGCTTCCATGGCTCTCATGCTGGGCGCCTGCCACAGTTCCTCCTCCGGCCCCGTCACCGGCCCCACCCCCGCGCCTCCGGGCAACTATTCGGCCACCATCATTACGAATATGGGGAATATTGATATCGAACTGTTCCCCCAGCAAGCGCCTTTGGCCGTCGGCAACTTCGTGGGCCTGGCCGATGGCACGCAGCCGTGGACCAATCCCGCGACTGGCCAAATCGAGCATAAGCCGCTCTACAACGGCACCATTTTCCATCGCGTGATTCCCGGCTTCATGATCCAGGGCGGAGATCCCACCGGCACCGGCACCGGCAATCCGGGCTATCAATTTAAAAACGAGATCGCGCCTGGGCTGACCTTTGACCGCGCCGGCCGCGTCGGCATGGCCAATGCCGGGCCCAATACCAACGGCTGCCAATTCTTCATCACCACCGGCCCGCAACCCCATCTGAATGGCGGATACACCATCTTCGGTCAGGTAACCAAGGGGCAGGAAGTGGTGGATGCCATCTCCAAAGTTCCCCGCAACAGTTCCGACCGGCCCCTGAAGCCGGTGGTAATCGAAAAAATCGAAGTTCACAAGAGCTGAGGTTTACGGTGAGCGGCGACCCACGATTCCATATGAAGGAATCTGGTCAGCCGCTATCAAGTGAGCAGGCCGGGGGGTTGTTATGCATCTGGCCGCGGCCATTGCATTTATTGGTTTTCTGATCTTTCTGGCGCATCTGTTCGCCGGAATTTTTCAGCGCACCCGCATACCCGACGTGCTCTGGCTGCTGTTGATCGGCATTCTGCTGGGGCCGGTCTTTCATCTGCTGACGCCGGGCCAGTTGGGAGTGGTCGGCCCGGCCTTTACCACCATCACGCTGATCCTGATCCTGTTCGAGAGCGGGCTGAACCTGCGGTTTGCCCGCCTCCGCACCGCTCTTCCCGGCACGCTGGCGCTTTCCATCTGCAGCTTTATTCTGGTTACCCTCCTGGTCGCCGGCGCCGCCTGGCTCTGGACCCCGCTCGGCGCCTGGGGCGCCGTCCTGCTGGGCCTCATGCTGGCCGGCAATTCTCCCACCGTGGTGGTGCCCCTCACTGCGGGCCTGGGGCTGGAGGCCAAAACCCAGGACATATTGTTTCTGGAATCCGCGCTCGGCGATGTGCTCAGCATCGTGGCCGCCCTGGCGCTGCTGGATTTCCGCAGCCACGGCCTCAGCCACTGGGCGGTTACGGGACGGAATTTCCTGCTCGGCTTCGGCCTGGCGCTGGTGCTCGGCGCGGTGGCGGCGTTTTTCTGGTCGCTGGCTCTCAACCGCATGCGCCGCATGGAAAACGCCATTTTTACCACCCCGGCGTTTGTCTTTATTCTCTATGGCGGCTCGGAATTAATTCACCTGAATGGCGCCATGGCCGCGCTGGCCTTCGGCATTGTGCTCGGCAACCTGGACCGGCATAAACCGTTGCTGGTCTCGGACGTGGTGCCCATCGTCGGCCTGAACGAGACCGAGCGTATTTTCTTTGCCGAAATTATCTTTTTATTGAAGACATTCTTTTTCGTCTATATCGGGCTGTCGGTCGAGTTCACCCATCCGGCCTGGGTCGCCATGGGACTGGTCTTCAGCGGCGTGATTCTGCTGGCCCGCATTCCCGCCGTCCGCCTGACCCTGGCCCGGCGCCTGCCGGCCTTCGATGCCGAGCATGCGGCGGCAATGATCCCCAAGGGCCTGGCCGCCGCCGTGCTGGCCTCGATCATGCTGCAGCAGCATGTCCATAACGCCGGCCTGCTGCAGAACGTCACCTATTCCGTCATTCTGTTCAGCATTATTCTGACCTCGATTCTGGTCTTCATTCTGTCCCATGGCGCCGCCCGCCGCGGCATGGGCTGGCTGATCGGCGCCCGCTCCAATGCCCAGGATGAGATCCCAGTCTCTGATGATGCCGGTCAATAAAATGCAATCTGCAGTGATTGACCGCGCCCGAATGCCTGCTAATCTGTTGCGGTGAGTAATCCCACGATTCGAACCACCACCGGCGCCGATGCCGAAGCCATTCAGGCCGTGGCCACGCGCGCCTGGGAGAGCACCTACCGCGACCTGGTGTCCGAGTCCTCGCGGCGCGAATACTTGGCCAAGGCCTATGATCTCGGCTGGCTGCGCCAGTGCCACCAGCGTTCCGATCTGCGCGGTTTTCTGCTCGAACAGGATGGCCAGCCGGCCGGTTTCGCCATGCTCTCGCTGGGCGACCCGGCCGAAGACCCTCCCGGCGCGGTGCTGCGCAGTCTTTATCTTTTGCCCCAGGCGCAGCAGCAGGGACAGGGAAGAAAAATGCTGGAAGCAGTGATCGCGGCCGCGCGCTCCGCCGGCGCTCCCTGGCTCTGGGTCGCGGTCCATGCCGAATTGAAAGCGGCGCGGGCCTGGTATGAAAAGCAGGGCTTTGCCTACGATGGGCCGGCCGAGACCACCATGGGCCATGAGAAAGTGAAAATGGCCGTGTACCGGCTGCCCCTGCGGCCCAGGGAATTATGAATGTGCAACGCCCCCTCGCGGTGACCATCATCGCCTGGCTCTATATCGCGGTGGGTGCTCTGGCTCTGGCTGCCCAGACCAGCGCGCACGGCCTGCGCCATCCCATAGCCAGTGATTATGTTTGGGTTGCGATCACGGAACTGGCCGCCATCGCCATCGGCGTTTTATTGCTCTATGGCCGCGGCTGGGCCCGTTGGCTGGCGCTGTTATGGATGGGGTTTCACGTCGTTGTGAGCTGGCCAGTGGTTTCGCGCCTGGTGATTCATTCAATATTTCTGGCCGTGCTGGCATACGTTCTGTTTCGTCCCGGCACGCAAAAATATTTTCAGACACAGCCGGATGCCGGGCCATATTAAGCCGCGCGCGGCCAGCGGCGTTGCCGGCGGGCGCGCTCGCGCAACATCCATAACGCCGCCAGCGTTGCGCCGTAACTCCAGTGCGCGCCGAGATAGCGGGCATGGGCTTTGGCCGGGTAGGCGCTGGCCGGTTTTTCCAGTCCCAGCTTCGGCAGCAGCCAGATATCTCCCAGAAGCCATAATCCGGCGCCAAATGGCAATCCGCCCCAGCGATGCAGGGGCAAGCCCAGGCTGGCCGCCGCGCCCACCACCCCGCCCCAGGCCGCGCCGTAGCCCCAATGCACCGCCTGGCCGCCAAACTTTCGCGCCCGGCGCGAAGGCGCATCCACTCCCAATAGGTGCATCCCGCGCACGGCTGCTTTGACCGTCAAGGGCTCTTCCGTGCTGGGCGCGGAATGTTTGGGCTGCGTGGCTTGAATCCAGGCGTTCAAAGCGGCGGTGGCGGCGAGGCCGGCCGCCATCCCCAGGGCAACATCGGTAAACAGGCGTTTCATGACGGATTTTCCCTATCCGGACGGATGCACGCCCTGCATCACGCGTCGTAAGTGCTCGGAATTTAAGCGGTGGGGCTACTTCGAAGGCAGCGCGGATGACACCTTCACGCGCAGAACCAGGCGTGACATTGCCTGACCGGCGGCGGCAATCTGATATCCCTGGTGCGGCAGGCCGCGCTTTTGCGCCGTTTGCGCCAGTTGATGGCGCGCCGTGGAGAGTTCGCTGGCGGAAAATAAGTGCCGGTGCTGGCAGCGTTGGCATACCACTGCGACCAGACCCAGTCGTGGCGCGATCGTGGAATTGAAATCCAGATCACGGGCGCATCCCTGGCAACGGTGAAGTGCGGCGGTCATGGGTTCAGGACGCTAATCCAGCAAATAGCACGCCAAAATCACTGCCCGGACGAGAAAAATCCCGATCTATGCGAATTTTCCCACCTTGGGAAGCAAAATATTCACAATTTTTCCACACTTTCCGACGGTGTCAAGAATAAAAGTATCCATCAATCCGTGAGATACCCTAATTTTGATGGGTAGAAAAGTTACATTTGCTTCTCCCCCCGACCGTATTACGATGCTGAGCCCCCAGGGAGAAGCGAACAGACCCGAACGGGTTCCAACGCCGCTATGCGATGCTTATCCCTGAGCGTGATCCTTGGTTGCCTGTTAGGTCTCGGCCCTTACGTAGTTGAACAATGCTGAGTGCTCAGGGAGAAGCGAGCAGAGCCAGGCCGGGGCCCCCGTTCCGCGTAGCGGAATGGGGCGGATAGCAACTGCCCATCCTTTGAAATTAAAGGCATCAGCGCTGAATTTTTGTGTACCTGAGGATCGCCGAGCGGATTCCAACGCCGCTATGCGATGCTTATCCCTGAGCGTGATCTTAATGGCAAATGATCTGGCCCGGCAGTCCAGCTTATATCTGCGCTCCGCCGCCGGCCAGCCGGTTCATTGGCGGGTCTGGGGTGCGCCGGCGCTGGAACAGGCGCGCCGGGAAAATAAACCTGTGCTGCTCGATATTGGCGCCGCCTGGTGCCACTGGTGCCACGTCATGGACCGCGAAAGTTACGAAGACGCGGCCGTGGCCGGGGTTATCAACCAGCACTTTATCCCCATCAAAGTGGATCGCGACGAACGGCCCGATGTGGACGCGCGCTATCAGACCGCGGTGCAGGCGCTCAGCGGCCAGGGCGGCTGGCCGTTAACCGTTTTCTTGACCCCCGAGGGACGGGTTTTTTACGGTGGCACCTATTTTCCGCCATATCCGATGCAGGGCCGCCCGGGATTCCGCCAGCTTTTAGAGCAGGTCGCCCATATCTACCACGAGCAGGGCGCGCAGGTGCGCGGCCAGGCCGAGCGCATCCACGCCGCCCTTGCCCAGGTGGAAAATGGCCGCGCTGCCGCCCCGGCCGCCGCGCCCGCCGGGGCGGTCACAGCCATCGTGCAATCGCTGCGGGAAATGTACGATGCCGAAAACGGCGGCTTTGGCCATGCCCCTAAGTTTCCCCATGCCACGGCCCTGGATCTCCTGCTCGAACTCGGCGCCGCTGAACATCGTCCGGAATTGACCGCGATCGCGCTGCATACCCTGCGCGCCATGGCCGCGGGAGGAGTTTACGACCAGCTCGGCGGCGGCTTTCACCGCTATAGCGTGGACGCGTTCTGGCGCGTGCCGCATTTTGAAAAAATGTCCTACGACAATAGCGAACTGTTGCGCAGTTATGTGCTGGCATATCAGTTCGTTCCTGATCCCGGGCTGGCGGCCGTCGCGGCCGGTATTCTGCGCTGGGCCGCCGAGGTGATGATCGAGCGCGAACGCGGCGGATTTTATGCCAGCCAGGATGCCGACATCTCGCTCGACGACGATGGCGATTATTTTACCTGGACCCGCGCCGAAGCGCGCGCCGCGCTGGGCGCCGGTGAATTCGAATTGCTGTCTCGCTACTACGGCATCGGTGAAACCGGGGAAATGCGGCATGATCCGGAACGCAATGTGCTCTACATCGCCCGCGACCTGGACGCAGTCGCGGCGGAACTGGGCCTTGCTCCCGCCGAGGCCCGCGCGCGGCTACAGTCGGGAAAGGATGAATTGCTCGCCGTGCGGCGGCAGCGAACCGCGCCTCAGGTGGATCAGGCATTGTATGCCGGCTGGAATGCGCAATGGGTGCGCGCCGCTCTGGCCGCCAGTCAACTGGAATATCTGCCGGCCGCCGATGCGCCGTCCGAAATCCCCTTTGGCTTCTGGCGCGATTTTGCCTTAAAAACTCTGGAGCGCATTCTGAGCCAATTTGATCCCCGCCAGGGCGTTCCGCATCGTCTGGGCGAAGCCGGCGATTCCATTCCGTCCGAAACGATCTATGGACTGGAAGACCAGGTGCAGACCGGGATGGCATGCCTGGATGCCTGGGAGATCACACTCGAATCCCGGTATTTTTCCGCCAGCCAGGCCCTGGCCGAACTCTGTCTGGACCAATGGCAGGATGCATCGGACGGCGGCTTTTTCGATCTGCCGCGGGCGAATGACGAAGCCGCGCCGCGCGCCGGAGCGCTCGATCTCCCGCGCAAGCCCTGGCAGGATGGACCTGTCGCCGGCGCCAACCCCGCCGCCGCGGTCTGGCTGGAGCGCCTCTATGGACTGACTCATGAGCCGCGCTATCATGCCGCCGCCGAAGCCACTCTGTTGGGCTTTGCCTCTCAGGCCGCGGGCGCGGGCCCGTTTGCCGCCCACTGGGCGCAGGCCTGGCGGCTTTGCCAATCCGGCGCCGAACAGGTCATCATCGTGGGCGAGGACGAGGCCGCGCGGGAACTTCATGCCGCGGCTCTGAGCCAGCCCCGGCTGGGCCGGTCATTGTTGCGGGCGCGGCAGGCACTGGATCCCGCCCATATCCCTCCGGCCTTAGTGGCCACGCTGACCAGCCTGCCCCGGCGGGAACGCTCCTACGCCCTGCTCTGCCGCGGATTTCAATGCCTGCCCCCGGCCGATACTCCCGCGGCCCTGCTGTCCGGCCTGCGGCAATGAGAAAAAAATGAAAACTTATCATAAGAAAAAAGTTTGCGTTTTGATTTTATTTGAACTTAGCGGCGGCCCACGAGTTCTTCATGGCCCTCCACTATCAAACAATGTTGAGCACTCAGG
>JAJZKJ010000117.1 GCA_021804195.1 Acidobacteriota bacterium | reverse complement strand
TAACCATATTTTTTGGCAAACCGGGTTGCGAAAGCCCAGCCATCCCGGCGGGATTGAATCGGCGGTGATTTCGCCTTGCTGCGCCACAAGAGCCTGTCTATATGAGACAGGCTCTAAATACGTCCAAGCTCTTGCGTTCCGCCAAGACGATTTTTTATCTCGCAAACAAGTTGCCGGGCGGTGGCGGTATCCAGGCTGCCGGGGCGCCAGGGAATAAAGAAGCGATCTCCATTTTTACGGGGAATGATGTGGTAATGCAGGTGAAATACCGACTGCATGGCCTGCGGTCCATTGTTCAGAAGAATATGGCAGGCCGGCGCTTCCACCGCCGCCGTGACGGCACGCGCCAAGGCTGGCAATTGCGCGGAGATGCGGGCGAAAAGTTCCGGCGGAACATCAAAAACATTCTGGTAATGGGACTTGGGGATCACCAGTGCATGGCCGGAAACAAGCGGACCGCTGTCCAGAAAGCTCACGATCGCGTCATCTTCATGGATTTTGTGGCAGGGAATCCGCCCGGCGACGATTTTGCAGAAGATGCAATCGGGATCGTTCAGAACATTCTGTGGCACGGTCATGGCGGCGGCCTCTTGTTGCGCGAATAAGTCATCCCGGCTGTCGGTACACGGCCCGCCGCCGGGTTGGCCTTAACGACGCGGGTCACCGCGGCGGCCCGGCTTCGCGTTGGACGAATTCGTAATGCGCCGGGTTCGCCGCAGTGCGAACCCGGCGGCGCGGGCCGGCGCAATGGCCCGCGTGTTTTCTCCACGCGGCGGATGCAAGGCTGCTGGCGAAGAACCGCGGCGGGAATCCCGGCCAGGCGCCATCACTCGGCGGATGCGGATTCCGCAGCGGGACGAGTCGCGCGCTGGCGGACCTTGGCAATGCCGACAAGCTGAACGATGGCAATGTCACCGGCATCTCCGATGCGCCACTCGGCGGTTTTGATGATTCGCGTATAACCGCCGTTGCGGTCGGCGTAATGCGGGGCGATTTCCTTGAAGAGTTTCTGAACCACACTCTCATCCATCAGACGGTCGGGGTCTTTCGGATCGGCCATCAGACGGTCGCGCAGGCGGGAGATAACCAGCCGGCGGGCCGCGAGCGTATTTTTGCGGGCCAGGGTGATCAGCGGTTCGACAAAGCGGACCAGTTCCCTGGCCTTGGGCAGAGTGGTGCGGACCTGGCCATGCTCGAAAAGAGACTGGGACAGGTTTCGCAGCATGGCCTTACGATGGGCCGCCGTGCGGGAAAGCCTTCGACCTGCAATAAGATGACGCATAAATAGTCCTCAATGGTTGATTTCGGTGCGCCGGGATGGTTGATCAGGACTCCTCCACCACCGGCTCCTGCGCGGGCGGATTTTCTTCGCTAACCGGTACATTCATACCCAGCGACAGCCCCATGTCCTGTAGTTTTCTCTTGACTTCACGGAGGCTGGTTTTGCCGAAACTGCGCACTTTAAGCAACTCCCCGTCGGTCAACCGCACCAGATCGCCAATGGTATGAATCCGCGAGGACTCCAGACAGTTGCTGGCCCGCACCGAGAGGTCCATGGTGGATATGGGCTGAATAAGCCGGGCCGCCAGTTCCTCATTCAGTACGGCCGGTACGGCCGGTTCGTCGGATTCCAGGGGCGCGTTGACTTCATCGCCCGGCTCAAAATACTGGAGAAAGGCGTTGAGATGCTTGCGGAGAATTTTGGCGGCCTCCACCAGGGCCAGGTCGGGCGTGATGGTGCCGTTGGTCCATATTTCCAATTGCAGACGGTCGTAGTTGGTCTTCTGGCCGACGCGCGTATCCTCGGTTTTGTAGCGAACACGGGTAACCGGAGAGTAGGCCGAATCGATGGGAATTACACCGATGATCTGCTCCGCGGGCGTATTGTCCGCGGCGGTGAGGAAACCGCGGCCCTTGCGGACTTCCAGCTCCATCTCAAAGACGTTCGGACTGGTCAGGGTGGCCAGAACCAGGTTCTTGTTATGGATGGTCAATGCGGGATCACCCTGCAAATCGCCGGCGGTGACGGTCCCCGGTCCCTTTTTCTTCACACCAAGGGTTTTGGGAGCGTCGCCCTCCAGGGAAACCACGAGGCTCTTGACGTTGAGAATGATGTCGGTGACATCTTCCACGACGCCGGGAAGCTGGGCGAATTCGTGGTCCGCGCCGGCAATGCGGACCCAAACCGCCGCGGCGCCTTCCAGGGAGCTTAGTAGGATCCGGCGAAGGGAATTACCGACGGTCGTTCCAAAGCCGCGTTCGAACGGCTCCACGGAGAACCTGCCATACGTCTCGGTGGAAATAGAATGATCCACCTCGATCCGGGTGGGCAGTTCCAGACCGCGCCAATGCATCCGCATAAGTGATCTCCAACATGAAATTGTTATACTTTTTAGATATATTTAAACCCGCCGCTTTTTCGGCGGCCGACACCCGTTGTGCGGGAGGGGTGTGTTATCCTCAATCGAGGTGATTTTCATGCCGCTGTTCTGCAGGGCGGTAATGGCGGATTCGCGGCCGGAGCCGGGACCTTTGACGCGCACCTCCAGTTCCTGCAGGCCGAACTTGCGGGCTTTGGCGGCACAGTTCTCGGCGGCGCGCGTGGCGGCGAAGGGCGTGCTCTTGCGGGCGCCTTTGAAGCCGACCGTACCGGCGGAATCCCAGGCGAGCGTCTCCCCATTGACGTCGGTAATAATCACCTGGGTATTGTTGTAACTGGCCTTGATGTGGGCAATGCCCCGCCCCACATTTTTCCGAATTTTTTTCTTCCCGGATTTCGCCATGATAACACCTCGAAACACTTGTTTTTATCGTTGCCGGCGGCCGCGCCCGCAAGCCGTCGGGACTCCTTACGCGGACTGGCGCCTCGCACGGGTCAAGACCCGCGGCTAAAAACTTATACCAGCAATCCCGGCGCGCCCCGCCTCACTTCCTGTTCGGATCGGGATTCGCGCTGCGGCCGGAGCCTGCGCCGCGCCCGCAGCGCGGTAAATTTCATCAACCATGCAGCTCTTTCACGCCCTTCTTGCCGGCGACGGTTTTGCGCGGTCCCTTGCGGGTACGGGCATTGGACCGGGTGCGCTGGCCGCGGACGGGAAGGCCCCGCCGATGCCGAAAACCGCGATACGACTGAATATCCTTGAGCCGGGCGACATTCTGCTGAATCTGCCGGCGGAGCGAGCCTTCAACGATATAGTTCCGGTCGATGATATTTCCGATGCGCGCGATTTCATCTTCCGAAAGTTCCTTGGCCCGCTTCTGCGGATCAATATTGGCCTCCTTGAGGATATCCATGGTATTGACCGGACCGAGGCCGTAGACGTAACGTAGGCTGATCCGAAGGGGCTTATCCATCGGTATATCAACCCCGGCGATACGCGGCATAACAACTCCTTACGTTTGGCGCGGCGGGTGCACACTCCGGCCGAAAGCGGACCGATACTTTTTCAACCCTGCCGCTGCTTGTGACGCGGATCGGCCTTGCAAATCACCCGCAACACACCGTTGCGGCGCACCACAATACAATGCTCGCATATACGTTTGACGCTTGAGCGCACTTTCATGGTTCGACTCCGCAAGATGCCGGCGGGGCGTTTCCAAATCAAAAAGGGAGGCCGGCGCACAAACCGGATAAGTATACCCGCTATCAATCGCTATTGCCAGCGCCCCGTACAACAGTTCGAATTCGGACAAGGCAATTTTTTCCAGAATGTCAACGTGCCGCCGGCCACATCAAAGGTTGCCGCCCAGGCGGCGGCAAATCACTTCGCCGAATCTTCGGCGCCTCCCGGAAAAATACCGCGCCGCCATTCCCTGTTCAATTTCTCATGATGATGCGCCCGCGGGATAAATCATACGGCGACATCTCCACGGTAACTTTGTCCCCGGGAAGAATACGGATGTAATTCACCCGCATTTTTCCCGATATATGGGCCAAAAGAATATGGCCGTTTTCGAGCTTCACCCGAAACATAGCATTGGGAAGAGCCTCTGTCACGACGGCCTCCACGCGGAGGGCTTCATCCTTGGGCATTCATTTCCTCCGCACCATGGCGGTAAAAACCGGTTCCGGCGGCGGCAACCGCGGGGCTGGGGGCGCACCGTCGCCGGCGATCCCGATCCGAATAGCAATCGGATGGTAAGCCTATTTCCGGCGAATTCTATATACTCGGGCCTTAACGTCCGTCTGTCAAGACTTCGCAGCCATCGGACGTCACGGCTACGGTATGTTCCACGTGGGCGGCGGCGGTGTGGTCCTTGGTAACCACGGTCCAGCCATCATCCAGAACCACAACTTCCGGCCCGCCAAGGATCACCATCGGCTCCACGGCAAGCGTCATGCCGGGTTCGAGGTAAAAATCATCGCGATTGAGAAACTCGCTGGAAACGAAGTTGGGAACCTTAGGCTCTTCGTGCATGCGGCGCCCGATGCCGTGCCCGACGAATTCCCGTACACAGGAAAGCCCCCGGCTTTCAACATATTCCTGCATTTTCCGGGCGACGTCGCTCCAGCGGATTCCCGGGCGAATTAAACGAATGGCCAATTCGAGGGTTTCTTCGGCAATGCGGACCAACCGGACAATGTCCGGCGTCCCCTCGCCGACAATCATGGTGAGGGCCGAATCACCGCACCAGCCATCCAGGCGGATGCCGCAATCGATGCTGACCGCATCGCCGGCCCGCAGCAGGCGCGATCCGGGAATTCCGTGGACCACTTCGTCGTTGACACTGATGCAGGTATTGCCGGAAAACCCCTTTCCCGGTTCATAGGTCGGATAATTTTTAAACAGTCCGACGGCGCCCAGCGCGGTAAAGGTTTCCAAGGCTATCTGGTCGAGCTCGGCGGTGGTGATGCCGGGACAAACATGCCGCCGGCAAGCCGCGAGCGTCTGCTGCACGACTTTTCCGGCCGCCCGCATCTTATCTATTTCCTGCCTTGATTTTAGTGATATTCTCATGTTTTACTGTCCGTGTCATCCTCCGGCGAACCGCCGACGGCGAAGGATGGCGGCCCCTCCCGCCAAACTCGATCCCGTTACTCCAGAGCGTGCCGGAGGCCAACGGTGCGTGGCGATTTTTCGCGGTGGGGCAATCTCCGCTATGGAGACGGTCGTTCGGCCGGATCGCGGTTTCTGCGCCGGCGATCCAGGCGGACGGGGACGTCCGCGCTTCCCGGCGCCTCCGAAAAATTGTCACAACCCCGGCCACCCCGCCCGCCGGCGGGCGTTTCCCGCCGGCGGCGTTTCCCGTATACTTTATTCGATCTTTTGGCGTTTTCACAAGGGAGTTGCATCATGGCGGTGAAAGGGAATGCGGTTATCGGGCAATCGGGAGGCCCCACGGCGGTGATCAATCAATCGCTGGTGGGCGTGCTTGAGGAATTGCAGCAGCACGCCGAAATCGGGCGGATTTGGGGCGCCAAGTATGGCGTGCGCGGCATCCGGAGCGGCGACTTCGCGCCGCTGAATCATCTTTCCCCCGACCTGCTGGAGCGCGTGGCTCAAACCCCGTCGAGCGCGCTGGGATCCACCCGCGACAAGCCGGACGAGGAATATTGCCGCAAGTTGCTCGAATCGTTTCAAAAGCATGACGTCAAGTACTTTTTCTATATCGGCGGCAACGATTCGGCGGATACGGCGCGGATTGTTGCGGACATGGCTCTCCAGACCGGTTATCCGCTGCGCGTCTACCATGTACCCAAGACGATAGACAATGATCTGCGGACGACCGATCACTGTCCCGGCTACGGGTCGGCGGCCCGTTTCGTGGCCCTGGCCGTGCTGGGCGACGATCTGGACAACCGGTCGCTCCAGGGCGTGAAGATCGACGTGATTATGGGGCGCGACGCCGGTTGGTTGACCGCGGCCTCGGTATTGGCCCGGCACGAGGAAGACGACGGTCCCCATCTCATTTACGTGCCGGAGGCGGATTTCAGCGACGAGAAATTCCTCGGCGACGTGGAAAGCGTTTACCGCAGGCTGGGCCGATGCGTGGTGGCGGTAAGCGAGGGTATCCGCTACAGGGCCGGCGATAAAAACAGCCTGGTGGCGGACAAGGCGATGCGCAGCGGCGAAGTGGACGCCCACGGCAACAAGCAGCTTTCCGGTACCGGCGCGCTGGGCGATTATCTGGCCGAACTGGTGAAGAAGAACTTCGGCGCGGCGTTGCAGAAAAAGAAGGATGGAAAATTACGAGTGCGGGCGGATACCTTCGGCTACTTGCAGCGGAGTTTTCCAACCAGCGCCAGTCCCACCGATGCTTGGGAGGCCAGACTCTGCGGCCGAATGGCGGCGCAGTACGCGCGGGGCGCGCCGGACGGACTGGCCAGTGGATCGGTGGCGATACGGCGCACCAGTGATGATCCTTACAAGATAGAGACATTTCCCACGGCGCTGGAGAATGTCGCCCGGCAGACCAAGCCATTGAACCCGTCCTATGTGGTCAATGGCTGCGACATTCACGGTGAATTCAAGCGTTACGCCGGACCGCTGGTTGGCCCGTTGCCCATTCCCGGCCGGTTGCTCTGACGGCGCCAGGCCGGACGCATTCCAACCCGTCGGGATCCCGGCGAACCATCCGTGCCATCAACGCGGTGTTTTCTGGAGCGCGGAATGCTGCCGGCGGAAGTGTGCCAGTACACCCTCGCAAACAAGCTTGCACATGGTTTCCACGGAGGGATCGCAAATGGAGTAGACCGCCTGGGCGCCCTGCCGGTGAAAACTCACCAGGCCGGCCTGCCGCAGAACCGCCAGATGTTTCGATACGGACGCCTGGTTGACGGCCAGCTCGCGGGTAAGCGTGGTTACGTTGGCTGGGCCCTGTTGCAGTCGGGCGAGAATGCGGATGCGATTTTCATCGGCCAGAGCGCGAAATCGTTCCACGACGCGGGCC